>NZ_JAUBUJ010000035.1:37899-73178 GCF_036705405.1 Microcoleus sp. B13-B6 | reverse complement strand
GGACGGGCGGGACGCCCATCCCACTTTCAAGAGTGGAAGTTATTTAATTCTCATTCCTTACGCTGTTGTGGGGAGTATGGGTTGGGCCGGAGATCCCGCCATCAAGCTTAAATTTAAAGGGAAAATAGCTTATGGGGTCACAACCCAGAATATTTTTGGCCTAAACTGGGTTTTTTGCAGAATTTCTCCACAAAAAAGGGAGAAAAGCCGTTTTCTTTTCCCCCAAGTTTTCCTTGTGCCTCAAGCGCGAGCTCAAAACTATTCCAAATTCGAGTCGGGGTAGTGATTGCGAATTTGTTCGGCTTCGGGACAATCGTCAGAAACTAGGGGTTCGCAGTTAGTTCGGGATACCGAAGCCAACTTCTGAGACACAGCTCCAATACTTTCGAGACGCACCATTTCTTCCCAGGAGCTGATTTCGTCTTCTTCGTCGGTTTCGTAGCGCAGCGTGACTAGATCCCCTTCAATATCTAGGATACGAGCGCGCTCTATCCAACGTTGCTGATCTCGAAGAAAAATAGAAACCTCACGACCATCACAACAGAGTTGATAGATTTTGCGCTGTAGCATTTGTCAGTTCTCCTGCGCAGTGTAACTTGCTTAAAATATGGTCTGTTTACCGTAACGTACTTTGGGTTTTACATCGGAAGGCACAGCCGTATGGACTGGCCAGTTTCACGTTTTCCGCAACTTTTGTACCGATGGGAGTTACCAAATTTGATTTTACCACCAAATCTATCGAGTACGCCATTTATCCAATTACAGGTTTTCCAGTCAGTGGCATCCCTCGTGAGAGGCATTTGCCAGCATAGATCGGAGCATTAGGACTTGACGACGGCACGCGATTAACAGCGACAATAACAACAGACTCTGCCTCAAAAATCTCGCTCTCTTATGCCTCAATTCCCCCAGAAACCTATGGTTTCGACGTTTGTTCGATCGCCCGCTAACCCCGTCAAGGCTCTATCTCAAATCTCAAATCTCGAAACGAAAGCTCTAAAGCGACACTCAAACAGCGACAATAAAAACAGACTCTGCCTCAGATTTCTCGCTCTCTTTGGCCTCAACTCCCCCAGAAACAAGAGTGTTTGGAGGTGATTTCTAGCCCCCAGTAACCCCTCTTTCCTCAATCTCAGATCTCAAATCTAAAATCTAAAATCGATTGTTCGATCGCCCCCTAACGCCGTCAAGGCTCAATCTCAAATCTCAAATCTCAAAGCGAAAGCTCTAAAGCGACACTCAAACAGCGACAATAAAAACAGGCTCTGCCTCAGAAATCTCGCTCTTTTCTACCTCAACTCCCCCAGAAACAAGAGTGTTTCGACTTTTGTTCTGGTTCCGAGTACCCTGTGTCAACTCAATCTAAAATCTAAAATCTAAAATCTAAAATCGATTGTTCGATCGCCCCCTAACGCCGTCAAGGCTCAATCTCAAATCTCAAATCTCAAAGCGAAAGCTCTAAAGCGACACTCAAACAGCGACAATAAAAACAGACTCTGCCTCAGATATCTCGCTCTCTTATGTCTCAATTCCCCCAGAAACCTCTTGTTGGGAGGTTATTTGTACCCCCCAGTACCCCCTCTGAACTCAATCTAAAATCTAAAATCTAAAATCTAAAATCGATTGACTGGAGTGTGATAAAAATCACTGACAGCAGGCAGCCCCTAAATGTAGAAAATGGTGGCGGCCAACAACTAGCTTCAAAACGGGCAGCGGAACCTGTGGCGGTTAAGCTAAAAGAATTGCGGTTCCGTTCAAAACAAATTGGAGTCATCGCTCGTGCGTATTAAGGAGGCTAATTGATGGTGTACGCAGAAAATTGGTCGCAGCCGTCTATCTTGGAACTAGCGCGATCGGGCAACTTTCAAGCCCTGAATTACTGGATTGACAGCTTGCTGCGCCCCGAAGGGATTTATGCCCGCGTCGAACAGGCTCAGGCCGGCTGCGTCCAAATCATCGTAGAATTCCAGCGCGAATTTGCGCCAGATACTACATTACTGGGGAGCACTCTCCGGGAAGGCTTAGTCAAATTTATTTGCCACCAACTCTGGAGACTCAACTCGCCAGCAGTAGAAGGAGTGCGAATTCACGCGCGCTTGGCTGGGGATGCAGACATTCTCTGGAAACAGTCAGTGCGAATTGTGACTCCGGCAAACCGCCAGCGGCGGCGTTACCGTTCCCTACCGGTCGTCGATTGGGTTAAATTTAAAACGTATCGTTCTCTGCTGCTAGTGGGATCGGCACTTGCCTCATTTATTTTAGGGTGTTGGGTCAGCTACCACGAAGCTCTGACCCTGCAGTCAGTATCTCCCGTATCCGGCTACCAGCAAGCTGCTGTAATTTCGGGGCCGCCTCCAAAACGTGCGGATACGGTGCAAGCAGCCTTAGAAGTAGTACCAGTAGTACAGCAAAAGCAAGTTGCTAATCCTTACGACCCAACAGTAACGCTGATGTTCGGAGGAAATGTGAATCTATCGGATGCGCTCGGAGCATCTGCTGCCAACGATCACCAATGGGCTTTCGCCAATATGGACGAGTACCGGCAAGCAGATGTGGCGATGGTTAACCTAGAAAACTCCCTGACTCGCTCTACATTGGGCTCTGGCAAAAAACAATTAAATTTTAAAGCCGATCCAGAATCGGTGAAAGTATTAACAGCCGGAGGAGTGGATATTGTCAATCTGGCAAATAGCCGCGCTATGGATTACGAGGAACCGGGGCTGGTGGAGACTATGAATACTCTAGATAATAGTGGGATTCAACACCTGGGAGCCGGCAGAGATATTAAAGAAGCGAGGCGTCCAGATATTATTGAAGTTAAGGGTCAGCGGATTGCCTACCTCGGTTATTACGATGCCGAGCTTAACGTCGCCGACCAAGGGAAAGCGGGCACTAATCCCCGCCGCAACAATCGCGTGGCCGAGGATATTCGAGCTCTTAGGGGTCAGGTAGACTGGATTATTGTTAATTACCACTGGGGAGTCGAATTGGCAGATTATCCGGGGGACTGGCAGATTGATTTGGCTCGGTTCACGATCGACCAAGGAGCTGATTTGGTAGTGGGACACCATCCCCAGGTACTGCAAGGTGCAGAAATTTATAAGGGCCGCCCGATAGTTTACTCGCTGGGTAATTTTATATTCGGCCCGAATGCTCGCAGGGATTACGATACCGCAGTCCTGAAAGTATCGCTCAAAGACAGGAATATGAAGGTAGAGTTTCTGCCTGTGGAGGTGAAAAAGTTTCAGCCGAAGGTGGTGAAGGGAGCAGCAGCAGATCGCATCCTCAAACGCGTCGAGCAAATTTCTAGTATTTTCGATCGACCGATGCCATCTTCTGTAGTTCTCGATTCCCTAGTCCAGCCAGGATCGGCATCAAAAACTCCAAATTCTCCCTTGCCAGGAGCAGCCAAGAGCGGTACATACCAGCCCGGGCGAGGTTCCGGGGGAGCCTCCGGTGAACGCAATCAGCAAGGCCCCGGACAACCCAAACCTACTTTGATTTTGCCGGCTTTGCCGGCTGCGCCCCAACAGCCGGACAACTCCTCATTTTTCCCGAACGGGACGGGGCCTGCAATTGAATCAAACCCACCTCCGAATCAAAATTTGCCGCCGCGCATCTACCCCACTCAACCTCAAAATCCCAGCCGGGAACCAGATCCGTTTACAAAAGAGCCATTCATCAAAGAGCCGTTTATTTCGCCCCCATCTCCCAGTCAAGGAGCAGTGCCGAGTCCCCAAAGCTATCTTCCCCCCAGTCGGCCAGTATCTTTTGAAGTCGCACTCAAAGGGCAGCCGACCTCAGCGATCGTTCCAGCTACCAGCAGCAACCGCTCCAAGCAGCGGATCGCCCTGCCCCCTATAGCTAGGAGCATTGGTTAGCCGGTGGCGGCCGGAGCGAGGATGCCGGGGAGGATAGGGGCGGTAATGGGTGAACATCAACATACTAGCGACCAATTATTAACGATCGACTTACTGACAACCAATGATCAATGACCTACTACCAATGACAAATGTGTTTGCGATCGCGCTCAAGCAAAAGCAGTACAAAACCTATATCCTCTCCGACGAAACCGCTAACTCTACTCTAGAAGTTGTGCCGGAACGGGGCGGTATTGCCACTAGCTGGCTGGTTGAAGGCAAAGAAATCTTCTATTTGGACGCGGAACGGTTCGCCAATCCCGATCTAACTGTACGTGGCGGGATTCCCATCCTGTTTCCCATCTGCAGCAATCTCCCCGAGAATACTTACACCCACAAGGGAGTGGATCGTAAGCTCAAACAGCACGGCTTTGCTCGTGACTTGCCTTGGACAATAGGCGAACAAGTTACGGAGGGTTGCGCGGCTCTGACGCTGATTCTCGACAGCAGCGACAAGACGCTGGCTGTTTATCCCTTTGATTTCCAACTAGCCTTCACATATCAGATTAAAGGCAATTCTTTGGAAATTTTTCAGCGCTATACCAATCTGTCTGACGAACCCATGCCGTTTTCTAGTGGTTTGCATCCCTACTTTTTGGCGACGGACAAATCTAAGCTCCGCTTTGAGATTCCGGGGATGCAGTACAGAGATCACAACACCCACCAAAAGGGTTATTTCACAGGGGTTTTTGACGAGACGCTGGATGAAATTGATGTTTCCTTTGACGAGCTCACTGGTCTTGCTGCTACTGTCACTGACGCGGCGAGCGGCTTGCGGCTCACCCTCAGTTACAACTCCAGCTATGGGAAGTTGGTTTTCTGGATGGTGAAGGGCAAGGATTTTTACTGTTTGGAACCTTGGACTGCTCCTCGAAATGCCCTCAACACTGGCGAACACTTGATTTATTTGCAGCCGGGAGCGACTTGCGAGATGCTGGTTCGCATGACTGCAAATTTTATTTAACAAAACACTTGCTATTTCAAATGAGGGGTGCTACTATTAGAAATTGTGTGCGGTAACAATGTTTTCGCGGGTCGCTAGCTCAGCGGTAGAGCATTCGGCTTTTAACCGATTGGTCTCGGGTTCAAATCCCGGGCGACCCATAAAAATTTGTGAGTTAAAAAGTTTGAGTTTTGAGTGGAATGCTTGGAACTCAAAATTTTGTTTGTTGAACTTTTTAGTAAATCTGGAAAGATAGTGCGCGATCGGTGGCAAATTGTCTTAAGATTATCGTAAGAATTGAGCTTGTCCAAAATTCACTGCCCAAAAATCACAAATAATTAGGAGGAATATCTATGGCGCTTGTACCTATGCGATTGCTGCTCGACCACGCGGCTGAAAATGGTTACGGCCTACCGGCTTACAACGTCAACAACATGGAGCAAATCCAAGCGATCATGCGCGCTGCTGACGAAACCAACAGCCCTGTGATTCTGCAAGCTTCTCGCGGCGCTCGCTCCTACGCTGGCGAAAATTTCCTGCGCCACTTGATTTTGGCAGCAGTTGAAACCTATCCTCACATTCCCATTTCCATGCACCAAGACCACGGCAATGCCCCCGGCACTTGCTATTCTGCCATGCGCCAAGGTTTCACCAGCGTGATGATGGACGGTTCTCTGGAAGCAGATGCTAAGACTCCCGCTAGCTACGAGTACAATGTTCAAGTTACTCGCGATGTGGTGAATGTTGCTCATTCGATCGGCGTTAGCGTTGAAGGCGAACTGGGTTGCTTGGGTTCTCTGGAAACAGGGATGGGCGAAGCAGAAGACGGCCACGGCTTTGAAGGTGCGCTTTCTCACGATCAGTTGCTGACAGATCCTGAACAAGCTGTGGATTTCGTTGAGCAAACCGGCGTTGATGCTCTAGCAGTCGCGATCGGCACTTCTCACGGCGCTTACAAGTTCACTCGCAAGCCGACTGGCGAAATTTTGGCAATCAGCCGCATTGAAGAAATTCACCGCCGCTTGCCGAATACTCACTTGGTAATGCACGGTTCTTCTTCTGTGCCCCAAGAATTGTTGGAAATCATCAACAGCAACGGCGGCAAAATCCGCGAAACCTACGGCGTACCTGTGGAAGAAATCCAAAAGGGCATTAAGTGCGGTGTTCGCAAGATCAATATCGATACTGACAACCGTTTGGCGATTACCGCTGCAGTACGCGAAGCTTTGTTTGCGAAGCCCGATGAGTTTGACCCCCGCCACTTCTTGAAGCCGTCGATCAAGTATATGCAGAAGGTTTGTAGCGATCGTTACAACTCTTTCGGTTGCGCCGGTCACGGTACAAAGATTAAGCAAGTGTCTTTGGATGATTTTGCAGCTAAGTATGCTAAGGGCGAATTGAGCTCTTCTGCTAAGAAGACTGTGGCTGTTTAAGAATTTTAGGTTTTAGATTTTAGATTTGTCTGAGGTCTAAAGTTAGGATTGCCGGGTAGCTTTGAAGTTGCCCGGTTTTTGTTTTTGGACACAAATCAATAGAAGTGATATCAAATCCGGTAGCATAGGAATTATTCATCTCTCTGTTCTCTGACTCTGTGTTCTCTGTGTCCTCTGCGGTTTAATCATTCCAATTCAACCGGAATTCATATGATATTGAAAACTGCGATCGCTATAGCAGTTTCCCTATTTTTGCTTACAATGAAGCTAATTTTCCTTGGAAATTCAACCGTTTGAATCAAAGGTGAACGAATGGCAAAGGTTATTGCAGTTACAGAAGCTATTAAAAGCCAAGAGGAGGCTGAATCAAGGTTGAATTTGAGCCGAACTGAGGATGAGGCTTTTTTTACAGAGTGGCAAACCCAATTGCCAAGTCTCAGCGATTCTGAACAGACTGCTTTGGATACGCTACGACGTAGATTGCTATATCATAGAGCCGATGGAGAATTGTTAGAAGGGGCAGTGACATTGTTGGTGGCATCACCTTTGTTAGAACTGGCGGGATTCTACGATCCACCTTTCAGGATGAAGGCTGAAGCTGCGATTGAAATTGCGATCGATGATGGGGAAGAAACCCTGCGCGGACGAATTGATATCTTGATTTTACAGAATCAGCTTTGGGTAATGGTTTTGGAGTGTAAGAAGACTACGATTGCGACGAGATCGGCATTACCCCAAGCATTAGCATACATGATGGCAAATCCTGATTTGGATAAACCGAGATTTGGTATGTTGACGAATGGCGATGATGTGTTGTTTGTGAAACTCAGGGATCAACCTACACCCGAATACGGGTTATCGCGGGCATTTTCGATTTATACTGTGCGAAGTGAATTGCGATCTGCTTTTCAAGTCTTGAAGCATTTAGGGCAAGGCATCACTACCGTCTAAGTTAAGGTGAAGGTATTGCTCATCGGCATAGAGACGTGCCATCTGCTACAAATCCTCGTCCATCACTTCATCGTTTTCCCGAATTTCTGTTTCAATTTCATCGGAGAAAGCTTCGGCGTATGCCCAAGCGTTAGCAATATCAGTCGCAGATAGCGATAGATAGCTTGTGAGTAAATCAGCTTCGCTATAGCCAATGCGACGAGCTTCTACAAGTCCCCAAACGGTGATGCGAGTTCCAGCAATGCAGGCACTCCCGCCACAAACATCAGCCCTTTTTTCAATACCGCGCCAAGGAGTGATTTTGCCTTGGGATAGGAGTTGAACGACTTGAGCTTTTTCGTCGTCAGAGAGTGCCCGCAGTTGAGGCTCTAATTCTTTCAGCGTCATGGCAAACAATGGAATTGCGACTACCGATCATTCTATCGAACCGATCGCCCCATTTACCCGATCGCCCATTGCCACTTCTAGTAATTTGGGTGAAGCGCGGGGAATGCAAGCAATGGTTGTATCCATTACACTGCACGGGCGATCGCCCTCCCCATACGCTTGCTTGCACAACTCAAGCTTTGAAATGTTCTAGGGTACTATAACGCAGCAGATAATCCAGGTTATTTGTCAAGTTTTTTGCCACAAAAACTTGACAATTTAGAAAGTGGTGAGAATAATGGGATTAAGACCCTGACCTGGGATTCAAGGGGTCAGGAACCTCAGCCTAAAGGCATGAGGCTTGAAGGAGAAATCTAACAAGCCATTCTGACCAGCCTAAGTCCTTCGCGGACTACGTTTTTTGAGTCACGACACCCGCTTGATGCGTAGCTAGTCCCCTGCTCTGTCGCTGAGAGTTAAACAGTTCTAAGGTCACGCTTTACAGTGCTTTGGGCCTAACAAGCTCACTAAACATTGACCGACAAGCTAACTTTACTCCGAAAGGAGAACGGGACAACCATATCCCGGCGGGGAGGCAACCATACCTCCCCGGCCCCTCAAGGGGATTCACTTCAATGTAAAGCCGTCCTACGAAGGACGGGGTTTCAAACCCATAATTCTGATGAAAAGGAGTCAAGTCAACACAGCAGAGTTAATTCGCAGACAGATTGAGGAACGGCCAGAAGGCTATTGGCGGCACTCTGACTTTTCTAACCTGCCGTCAACTGCGGTCAGCAAAGCACTTTCCCGAATGGCGGAAAACGGAATTTTGGAGCGAGTCAGCAAAGGACTATACTATCGATCGCGCCCGACTCGATTTGGTCGCAGTCGTCCCTCTCCAAGCGATATCCAAAAACTGCTGACAAAACAAAACTTGCATCCGGCTGGACTGAGTGCGGCTAATTTATTAGGGTTTACCACTCAAAACGCAATTCAAGGTGAATTTGCTACCTCAGCGAACAGTGTCCCCCGCACTATAATTGGTTCTCGCGCCCGAATCCACACTCGCAGACCTGAAACTTGGAATCGCTTAGAAGCGACTGATGCAGCAATGCTTGATTTTTTAAGGTCTAGGGGTAAGTTGAGCGAGTTGTCTCTGACGGAGACTAAGCAAAGGTTGCTAGACTATTTTCGAGAAGGATCTCGCTTTGAACGTTTGCTTGCAGTTGCAGATGCGGAACCGCCGCGAGTACGAGCTATGCTGGGTGCGATCGGACAGGAACTCAGAAAGAGTGTTAAAGAGCTAGAAAAACTCCGAAAAAGCCTAAATCCAGTCTCTCGGTTTGATTTTGGTAAATTCAGCAATCTGAGTTATGCCAAGGAGTGGCAAGCCGAGTGAAAATGTTTGAACATCCTGATTTCCGCGATGCTGTCATCGCAGCTAGGGAACATTTCGATCGCTTTGGACTCACCGAACAATTCATCGAGAAAGATTACTATGTCACCTCGGCGCTGCGAATTGTGGCGAATCAGTGGCGTACTCAAGTCATTTTTAAAGGCGGAACCAGCCTCTCGAAGGGGTGGAAAGTGATAGAACGATTCTCGGAGGATATCGATCTGTTTTTGAACAAACAGGCATTCGTTCCTCCCCTTGGTGCAAACAGAATTGACAAAGAATTAGCAGCAATCGAAAGTGCTGTGGGAGAGCATCCTGCTTTGACGCTAGAACCTGATTCGTCCAAGCGGAAGCGGGGGGTTTTTCGCAATAGCTATTTCAGCTACACTCAGCAATTTTCGGGCAATCAGGCGATCGCCAATCGTGTATTCTTAGAAATGGGAACTCGCAGCGGCACTTATCCTACGCAGACTGTACAACTGTCTTCCTATGTGGCTGAATTTCTGCGTGAAATTGGGCAGAGTCTTGATACTGAAGATGAATTGCCTTTCTCTATGCTATTGCTGGACTTTCGGCGTACCTTTGTTGAGAAACTGTTTGCAATTCACTCTAAAGTAGTGAAGATTCAGCAGGATGGGCAATCAATTGGAATCTACGCCAGACATTACTACGACCTGTTTTGTTTAGCTCAAAATTCCGAAGTGCGCCAAATGTTCCAAACTGATGAATACAGCCAGATTAAAGAGGATTGCGATCGCATTAGCCGCGAACACTTCCCAGATTATCAGCCGCCGTCAGCGATGAATTTTTCCAACAGTTCGGCTCTCTTCCCAACAGGAGAACTGCGTCAAACTATTGCTAGAGAATACGAACAGCAGTGCGGTAGACTCTGCTATGGAAATTATCCATCATGGGGGGAAATTGAAGCTTGTTTTGAAGAATTTCGCGATCGGCTTTGACTGTTGAGCCTGAAGCATATCGTTGGTTATAACTGAGATATTGCACCATTCTCAATTAGCCGTAGGGGCGGGTTCGCCAACAGCCTTAAAGCTTGCAAATAGGTTCTATAAACCCGCCCGACCCCACGAAAAATCCTCTTATTGATATTGCTGCAAGATGTCAGTTATAACCCAATACGGTTCAGTTAAGCTCGATCCCCCCTAGCCTAGGGCGGGCACGGGGGCACCGCCCCTACGAAGGGTGGGACAAGAAATTACTCTTGCGTCCCCCAACAATCAGGGGGATTTAGGGGGATATCGCCCGGAATAAATAGTTTTAACCCAAGCGTATTGGGTTATAATCATTTGATATATTCCCTGATTACTGGCGGCAGAGTGTAAAAATTTGCTTGTTGTTCAATCAAGCAGCGCCGCGATAGAGATTGCAGCGCATTTAGCAAATCTGAAGCCGGAATTATGTCATTTTCTAGCAATTTTGCCCGGTTGATTGGCTGGCTTTCTTTGGCTAACAAGGAGATTACTTGTTTTTCTAGTTCCGATAGGCGATCGAACTGCTGCTGTAAAACATCTTTCAAATCTTCTGGCAACAATATGGTATCATTTGGTAATAACTCTCTCACGCCTCCTCCCAAGTCTTGAATCAGATTCGCCACGCTTTTTAACCATAGGGGGTTGCCTTGGTAGCGATGAATAAAAGTTTCACTGTTGTCGCTTTCTTCTAACCCATAATCTCTGAGTATTTCCCGTGCGGCGGCGATGTGTAAACCTTTGACTTGTAAAGTGCGAATAGAAGTATTTTGGCTTTTAACTTGAGTCACTTCTCTCGGTTGTTCCCAACCGATTAACATCAAGCAGCTTGGATGGGATAATTTTTCTATTTGTTTGAATAAGGAGCGATAGTCTTCGGATTCTGGTTTATATTTTCCAGCCAATTCGCCGCTACAGAAAAGGTTGTGAACGTCATCTAAGACTATTAAACAGCGATGGTTTTGTAAATACTTAATCAGCGGTAAGCGTTTCTGATTTGTGGGGGATAAATCTTGTTTTTCGGAATTGGAAAAAAGCTGTGTTAGGTTAGATTGAAATTTTTCTAGGGTGGGGAATTCCTCTAGAGTGTACCAAACTGCGTACTCAAACTCGTCTTTAATTTGTTGTACGAGTTGTACTGCTAGGGTGGTTTTGCCGATACCGCTGATGCCGGTGAGGGTGATGAGGCGACAGCGTTGTTGTAGAATCCAGGTGGTGAGGGTGTGGAGTTCGGGAGTGCGATCGAAGAAATCGCCTAATTCTGGCATTTCGCTTAAATCTTGATGTAGAGTTTTGGTTTGTTTTGGGTTAGATGTTGCGTCATTATGTGAGTTTGATATATCTGGCGGGTGTCTAGGTTCTCCACACAGGTTAAAGATACCAATTCCTACAACATCTTTTGCAAAGTTTGAAACATTAGAGACTTGAAACCTGTGAATTGCCGATCGAAAATTCTTTTTATTGACATCTTCTCCCAACTCTTCTGAAAGTAATTGCCATAATTCCGAAGCCGCATTCCTAACACGACTTTCAGAACAGTCAAAGTCTTTGGCTAAGTGCTTGTATGTATCGTGTTGTAAAGTTGCTTTTAGTACCGCCTCTTGTAAATCGTCAAGGTGTTGACCCGTTTTCTCAAAGACTATGCGATCGGCGAGGTGTAACATTTCTTTCAGATTCATCGGGTCAAGAGGACGGGATTTTTTGGGTATTATATCACATTTTTAGATATTTTAGTATATTTTTAGATATTTTAGTACACAACTAGATTGAAAGAGAGTGAAAGTAGGAGAAAGTTATCGGCAAAATAGGACTTTTTTGACTAAAAAAAGCCCGGATTTATTAATAAATAATGGGAAAATTATTTAAACCTAAGTTTATGGTTAGAATGCTTGCCGTTTTATACCCTGTAGTAGCGTGTTATGCCGCTGTTGCGGTCTAATAAATAGTTAGCTAGAAGATTGACCATTTTTGTACATTTTTAGCTGGGAGGCCATTATGAAAATACTCATGAGACTTTTAATTTCTATCGGTGTCGTAGTTACAGTTTTTAGTTCGATTGAAGCAGCATATTCACAAATATCTGGATTACGAGGAAAGTTTGATGGCACACAAACTCAGGAAGCTCGGATTCGAGAGGTAGGCTCTCTTGCTGTAGCAGTAGAAGTTAATGATGGTAAAACCTGGCAACAATGGTATGCAACACGTCGGGGAGATACGAACTTCTCAAAAATAGTTAGTTGTACTGTTGGTGAATTCAATGGTGATAAAAAGTCCGATATTGCTTGTCTGTATGACTATGGAAACTTTGATGTTGGAATATGGGTATTGACCTCGGACGGGAAGAACTTTAACTCTAGCATCTGGTGGAGAAGCGGTAAAGGTAACTTGAACCCAAATTCTGTTGTTGGGCCGATTGAGTCCATCGATAATAATAATGATGGTCTGTCTGATCTGAAAATGCCCTACCTTTATCCCAATAATATCCGTAACGATATTGTTTTTTATTCGGATGGTCAGAAATTTTACCGCTAGTTTTTGGGATTATTTTAGCCAGTAAATTAGGCTGGATGTGCTAGTAGGTTGGGTTTCATGAATTCAACCCAACCTTTTTTTACAATCACAATTTTATCATTTCCACCATTCTCATGGGATGCTTGTAAAGATAGCGATCGCATCACCAATCATAAAGAGCGATCGCCCTTTGTTTTTTCTGATGACCGATCGCCTAAAATGAAAGAGCGATCGCCCATCTTGCCTATGCCGTTGACACTCGTGTTACCCAACCTCTTTTTCCACTGACAATCTGAGCCATTTTCACCATTTCAAAGGGCTATGGTTGCACTCCCGGCGTGAAGCGTAGCTATCCAGTAGGGAATCGTCCGAGCAAAAGAAAGGCCGATCGCCATTAAAACACGAGTTTAAAGGCTAAAATAAATGTATGTAATCTTAAACAAACGATATGCCTCTCAGCGAGCTTTTACCCAGCGTCGATCAATTATCTCATCAAGATAAACTGCGACTCATTCACTTTCTCCTACTTGCAGTTGCCAAGGAACAAGGATGCAGCCTAGAATTGGCTGAAGATACTAATTCAGAAAATATACTTTTGAATCAACTAGCATCAACGAGTGCAGTTGTATGGTCTCCACAGGCCGATCGAGAATCAGTTCAAGCATTATCAGAACTTCTACTTGCCGCCCAAGAATCAGCTCATGCTTAATAGTCAGCGATTTCCATTTATAGAGCGAATTGATAGCCTTGGGCGATCGAGTATCATGCCATATTTGCCAATCACTCTCTCCAACGGCAGCAACTCCGTAGAAGTGATGGCATTGTTGGATACGGGTGCAAGTGTCAACGTTTTGCCTTATCAGATTGGTCTACAACTAGGGGCAACATGGGAACAGCAAACCGTTCCTATTCAATTGAGTGGGAATTTGGCTCACAGTGAGGCGCGGGGATTGGTGCTTTCGGCTACAGTTGCTCAGTTTTCGTCGCTCTTGCTGGCATTCGCTTGGACTCGTTCGACAGATGCACCTGTAATCCTTGGACACCTCAACTTTTTCTCGGAGTTTAATGTCTGTTTTTTTCGTCACGAGTTAGCTTTTGAGCTTTACCCAAGAGAAAAATGAATTGTTTAACCAATATGCGATCGCCCTTTCTTGTTTCTGATGAGCGATCGCCTAAAATGAAAGGGCGATCGCCCTTTGTTTTTTCTGATGAGCGATCGGCCCATCACGCATCAAGTGCGATCGATGTCTGCAACCAAAAGCATCAACGTTAGTTTTAACTCACTGCAAATTCTGTGAACTGACGCATATAAGGTGGATGAAACCCAACCACAATGTCCGACTTCGGCACACCTATATTAACCAGCTCTTGCCCTAAATCGATTTCTGTTCCATTCTGCTGAATCCAGATTTTGCCATCCTTAATATCGAGATGTATAGGACAACCGTAAACTCGCTGTTTGTTATCCCAACCCACTCGAACAACTTGATAATGATTGTGTTCTGTGTCAAAAACAACTTGCACATCCACTTCTCCATAAGAAGGCTTGTATGCAGCATATTTCGTGAGAACTTGTTTGATACAATCCCGATACTTTTCTCTTTTTTCCATAAAACTATCACCTCTTCTTCTACGTCATAAACCAATAATTTTAACTGGGTAATCTTCCACAACAGCGGTTGTAAATTCACGCTTGAAGAAATCGTTATACGCCGTCAAAGGAATTGCCAAAAATAGCTGAGGTTGGGGGTCTTTAAACTTGAGTGCTGTACGGTAGTTGATAAATTGTCCAACAGCTAAATGAAAATCTGTTATCGCTGAAGTATTCAAAAAGCTCTTGATTTATACAGCAATTTTCTCGCCCTGCCGTTCGGCTGCCAGCAGACGTTCCGCCCCCAGATCGATTAACATATCAACTCCACCCACACTGATGGAAAGTGGGTCATCTGTAATGTGCCAACCGTCCTTTTGCAACGCAATCTTCACAACATCATGAAATTTATCCTTTGCTGACATAAAGCCCTGATGACAAACAATTACAATTATACTGGCATTAATTGAGATGTGTGAGTGCAATTCAGGTTGTTGACTCACCAAATCAAACCTCGCGTGCGAGATCGCTCTCGTAAGGCTTGTCCAAGAGAGTGCGAGATCCCTTCACAGCAAATACTAAACAGTGCGATGATTGTACAGAGTGCGATGCTTGAGTTAAACAAAAGATCGATCGCCCGATGGACAAAGATTTCTGCTAAAGTATAGCGCGTACTTAAATCAAACAGCCTACACTTGTGGAAAGAATTCCAAACGAGGCCTTAGTAGTTCGTGGCGGTCGTAATCGCAAGCGAAGATATTAAACGCAGCACGGCAACTCACCCCAGCGGTATCACGGGAATTTCTGTAGAATGTGCAGTAGGATTATCTGTAGCAGAGTTAGCAGAGACAATCCCTCATGGACAAGTTGGTGTGACCACAGTGGGTGAGGTTCGATCGTCCGATGGAGATGTCATCCGTACTTCTGGCCGGAGCCCAAATCATGCAACATTAACTGGTTTAACACCAGAACAAGTAAGTCTGCTGCTGACACCCACGATTCCTAATCCATCACAACAATCATCCTAAGTAAACTAAAAATATGAAATATCCCAGAATCTTTGTAGATTTTCATAATGCGGATGAACAAGGTCGCCTTCGCCTAAATTGCGTTGGTACGATTGAAGATTTGAGTCGCCAAAATATTAAGTTGGAAGATGGTCAATTGCTAGCATTGTATGACGAAGAGTTAGAAGTCGATGGCGTAGTGCAATATTCAGAAGAGGAAAGTCTTTGGGTTGCAGTAATTGATTGGAAGCAAATTAGGCAGGTAGAGGATATGCTTGTTCAAGCAAAAGTCTAGTGCGATCGCTAGCTAAATGCGGGTATCAAGTAAAAGTTTCATTCCAAAACTTCCCACAGTTCAGCGACAGGAGCAATTAAATCTCCTAATATTTCACCGCTTCCTTTCATTGCACCAAAGGTGGGGCGTGGAGCTTGGGTGGTAGCAGGATAAATAATCGCTAATGCTTTTCCTTCATGGATGACGGTTAAAGGGGTTTTGGTACGCTCGACCTCTATAAGTAGAGTCTGGAGGGTTTGAGGTAATTCAGTAGTGGTAATTTGTGCCATTTGTTCACCTTTCACAATCTTATTCTATTTCTACTATGATAATGCGAGGATTAGACGGAAAGCGATGCTTGAGTGAAAAAAGAGCGATCGCCCCTCACACCAAATACCAAACACTGCGATGATTCTACGGAGTGCGATCGCACATAATCATCATCCCTAATTTGCGATCGACCTCCCGCATCAATTCTCAACAAAGCATCAGGCTGAAATTCGTTATCTGCGTCCAAGCGCACAGTAGCATTTTCGCCCAATTCCACCCCAGCCAACGTATAATTTGATTGTGTGGTTCGCCGTGACTTCTGAATCTTACCGATGATGCCACATAAAATATTTTTTTAATCTATTCAGTTAGCCATAAAAATTCAAGTAAACATAGCATCACGGGAGCGAGTTTTGTCGCATTAAACTCGCTCCTAAGCTGTTCTGCATTTAAACTACACAGTCAAAATTTGATAAAGTTCTTGTGGGGTGGGCGTCTCGCCCGCACAAAAAATGCAATTTAGATGTAGAACAGCTTAATATCAAATTTTAACTAAATCCGCCCCTTAAACCTTCTGCTTCTTCCTTCGCGTCCTTCGCGTCTTCGCGGTTCATTTCTAACACAAATACCCAATCCAAGCCGGCAAAACCTCCGGCGAACCGTACCACTTCCCCGGAGAACGAGGCGAATGCCAAACCCCCTCCAACACCAAATTTTCAGCCCCGTCCAAAACAGCAGCTTCCACCGGCGTAATTCCATCTCCCCAAGTTTCGCCCTTCCCCACAGTCAACTCATAACTTTTATAAGCCAGCCAAGTCCCAAAACCGCGCTTGCCAAAAACAGCCTTCCCAGCAGCGCACACGTAGCGCACCTGCGGGTGAAAAGCCCCCGGATAGTGAATTTTGACAAAATCTAGATTTTTGCGCGTCCAGCGCTCTTGAGAAACGTGCGGCGTGCCTAAAGTGATTAAAGTATTCACATAAGGGTGAGCTTCCCACAAACCCGCGTCCTCAAGCACGTCGCCGTGAATCGTGTAAGGCTTTTCGCCCAAATAGATGCGAGAAATCCAGCCACCGGCGGAATGACCGACGAGATTGATCTGGGGAACGCCGTATTGCTGTAACATTTGTTTGACCGTGCGATCGAGCTGTCGCAAAATTGGCACCATCGACCGCCCGCCAAAAGTCGGCAACCAATCTCCCTTGCCCAGAGGCACTGTTACTGTTGGGAAACCTCGATCGACCAGAGACTTTTCTAATTCCCGATAGTCGGAAGCAGCAGCAAAATATCCTGGTAAAATCACGGTTGGTAATGGCATGGTCAATTTTAGATTTTAGATTTTAGATTTTAGATTTTGCGGTCGGAGTGCTACGATCTGTTTTTCAAGTTCAAAGACACTTGCCGAAGCATCCTTTGGATTGCTAACATCTGCCACTCGTTAAACCTTTTGCTTAGGGAATATCTACTTCTATGGCTCGCGAGCCGATTCAAACATGGTATTTTACCCTAGTTGTCGTTCACTTAGAAGACCGTTTTCTACTGGTACAAGAGCGCAAGTACGAGCAGCAGTGGTATCTGCCAGCAGGGCGAGTGGAAAAAGGGGAGACTTTGCTCGAAGCTGCTATGCGTAATACCTTTGAGGAAGCGGGCATTTCCATCATCGTTGAGGGAATTCTCCGGGTAGAACACACAGTGATGCCTAGGGGCAATGTGCGCCTCCGAGTCATTTTTGTTGCTCGTCCAGAAGATAAGACGCCGCCCAAGAGCAAGCCGGATGAGCATACTTTGTGCGCTGGCTGGTATTCTCTCAAGGAATTAGACCAGTTGTCGTTGCGGGGAGAGGAAGTTCGGGAAATGTTTCAATATATGGCAAGCGGCGCTCCAATTTATCCCATCGACTTGCTCACCATCGAGGGAGCTCCTTTTAAAAATTACCGCTATCGCTGGTGAATCCATCGATTTTGGATTTGGGATTTTGGATTTTCGATTTGAGACTTCGGCGTGAGTGCGATCGCCCTTACGATTTTAGATTTACTTGCAGCGCAGTGAATCAGGGAGCAGGAACTTTAATTTACAATTTGTAGAATCGACCCTGACGCTAGTGTCGGGGGCTTGTACTCATTTTGGGGCGGGGCTACCGAGGGACTGCGGGCTGGGCTGACAGCCACTCGATCAGTTTTTTGATGGCGTAACCGAATTGGAAACGCCGATCCATCGAACTTGTCGATCGTGTTTAATAAATTTGGTTCAGTTTCGGGCCCATGAATTTTCATCAAGGTCGATCGGGCAACTGCGAGGGCGATCGTGCTAAAATTATACCTTTGAATTCCCAACATCTCCTCATTAAAACGAATTTACACTCAATCACAACCACAACAATATAAATTACCAATCCCCCAATCACTCAATCTCCCAATCCCCCAATCTAAAATCTAAAATCTAAAATCTAAAATTTAAATGACTGACTCTTCCTCCCTAGCCAACACCCTTTCCGAACCGCTGCGCCAGCCTTTTTGGTGGGCAGCCCTAGCTTCTGTGGGCCTTCACGGAGTCCTCGGAGCAACCGCCCCGACGCTCTCAAACATAATTTATGGTGGAAATTCCTCAAAAAATATCCCCGGTTCTGTCGGCTTAGTAGAACTAACTCCCGCAGAAGCCGGCCGCCTGCCACAAACCATACCACCGAAACCGTCTAATACGCGATTTACGCCATTTTCGATCGCACCAGTTCCCCTTCGGCCAGGGCCAAAGTTAGCCCCGCCCTTGCCCCCCGCACCAGATACCATCAACTTGCCCGCCATGCCGCCGGGGATGCCCCCTCCTGGATTCTTTTCGCCTCTGCCTCCTTCCCCTCTCCCGCCCTTCACGGCCCCAACAGCCCCACCACCTCCCAAAACTCCATCCCCAACAGTCAGAGCCCCCTCCCAGCCAATACCCACTTTCGTCCCACCCGTACCTCCCAGCGGTTTTCTTTTCCCGCCCTTACCTGGTAATTTCGATCCCAATATCCCGCAACCACCCTCGCTGCCAGAACCGCCCCAGCTTCCCGGCGGCGGCTCGGAAGATGAAGCAGAGGCGCTCAAAAAGATCATAGCCAGTAGAGGCGGACTTCCACTATTTCCAGACGGAGCTCCAGTCTTTACCCCGGAATTCCCAATTGGCAGGAATGTGGGACCCGATGGAGTACCAAAATTGACTCAAAAAGATCCCAATAAAAGGAATCTCATCGCAGAAACTCCCGAAGAAAGAATCAGGAGACAACAATTTGAAGAGGGACAGCGACAGCTAGGACAGTCCGGCCAACCGGGTGCAAACTTACCCACCGACAGAGAGACACTGCTGGCGGCTGGAGAGACCTATGTTGCTTTGTTTGATAAATTCCAAAAGGCTTATCCTGACTTGGAAACGACGGGCCCGACTCCTGTGCCTGTCCCTTATCCCGTAACAGCTTGCTCGCAAAAACTCCAAGGAAGAGCAGTTTTTGGAGCAGTTGTCAGCCCTCAAGGCTTGCTCAAGGCCGAGCCACAGCCGATCGTCCCGACGGGTTACGGTATTCTCGATAATGCGGCTAAAATTGCGATTATTAGCCCTTCTCTAACATTTGAAGCAGCCAGCACGCACAAGCTTTACCAACTGACTGTCGAGTTTAAGTACGACGAAAAACTTTGTAGTGGCATTCCTCTCACCCCAACCAGGCCCAACCCACCAGGCCAGCCGCAGCCCGCGCCCGCGCCGACAGCGCCCAGCAGACCAACAGGCCAGCCACCTTCCCCAGCGCCTACTGAAGTGAAACCGCAGTTTGAGAAGCCGCCGGCCCCCTCCACCAAACCGCAGCCAGGGGCCCAACCGTCGCCGCCCGCACCCAAGCCCGCGGCTCAACCGTCGCCCTCGCCTGAACCGAAACCAGCCGCGGAACAGTCGCCTTCTCCTCAACCGCAACCAGCCCAAGAGTCCCCGCAGCCCGAAGCTGCGCCATCTCCAGCCGCCGAAGTGTCTCCGCAGCCCCAAGTGTCGCCATCTCCGGCCCCGGAAGTGTCACCATCGCCGGAAGCTGCCCCATCTCCTGCCGCCGAAGTGTCACCATCTCCGGCCCCGGAAGTATCGCCATCTCCGGCCCCGGAAGTGTCACCATCGCCGGAAGCTGCCCCATCTCCTGCCACTACCGAAAATTAATTGGGCATCGGTAATTGGCAATCGGTATTGTAAAACTTCATTAAGTTTCTCGTCAAAGATAGTCAGGAGTAGTATATGCTGACTGATCAGAAGGATTTGGACTGCCCAAGCAACCGCTTTCAACGCGGCATGAATTTACGAGCCACACCTATCACTCATCCAGCTAGCCGATTGGCAAACACATCCACAGAGGTTTGTACAAAACCGCAGATGGTTTGTTAATTAATGCGCTCCGTGAATGGGTATTACACGATCGTGGCAAAAGCACTCCCAAAAGCATTGAGCAATGGGATAGGGAGCTGCGTAGCTGGGCCAATGCGGGTCAATCCGCTCAAAGTAAAAGTGAAGGGGGAGGGGCCGAAGGCCTCCCATGTCATTTAATAGATGACTATACTTTTACCAGCTATGGGAATGGGTAATATCTGACATCTTGCAGCAATATCAATAAGAGGATTTTTCGTGGGGTCGGGCGGGTTTATAGATCCTATTTGCAAGCTTTAAGGCTGTTGGCGAACCCGCCCCTACGGCTAATTGAGAATGGTGCAAGATCTCAGTAATATCCAATATGCTTGCTTCACTGTTGTGAGTTAGTAGTTAGTAGGGTGCGTCAGCTTGAATATTTGTTGCTTCTCCAACTAATTTCAACTTGCTGACGCACCTTACTTTCTCCACTAAGAATCAAGTTGTTTTTCGTTTGCCAAACCCGGCTTTGGACGATTGAAATTTTGACTACAAAGCTTATTACCTATTCCCCTTAACCTCTCAATTGTATTCAACTTTATACATTTGAAATAAGTCACCACTTTGCTTTTTTACTACCTTAGCGCCAGCAGCTTTTATCATTTTTTCCCAATCTTCTATTGTCTCTAAAAATACTTCTCCGGCTCGATAAGTTTCCAAAATTGCCCAATCTTCTGCTAAAGGAGCATTGGGGTTGAGGACATCAAAAACAAAATGACCGCCCGGTTTTAATACCCGCTTTACTTCTCCCATGACAATACTCCAATAGTCTATGGGATAGTAACAGCTAAAGCCTGTAGCGAGGCATAAATCGAACTGAGCCTCCTCGTAATTTAATTGGTGAGCGGGGGCCCATTCTACACCTTTGAACAGCTTAGAATTGAGCTGAGGGCCGCGAGCGTTTAAGGCATCTCGCGCGGCGCTGCTGATTTCTTGACCGTAAAAATATGCTTCCCAATCCCGCCAAGGGTAGATGAGAAAGCTGACTCCGCAGCCAATGTCTAAACAGCGCTGATTTTTTTGAGGTTTGGCAATTTTCCAGAAGGGAGAAACTGTTTTTGCTTGGAGAGTTCCTGCAACTGATTCTAGGAAAATCGGCATTGCTTCGACTTCTTCGGGTAAGGCGAAAGCTTCTCCTCGGTATTCGCGATCGAATCGAGAAGCGACTTGCGACAGTAAGACTTGCCAGCTATCTGATTTTCCTTTAGCAAACCAAGTCTGCTCCTGACCCGCTACTGGGCGATCGGACTTTTTAGACATTCTTGAATTACCTTTTAGAAGCTTTGAGAGCTTTTGTAAAGTTTTGGCGGTAAGGCTTATTAAAAATTAACGCTGGCCAGAGCAGCGAGAGCTTCAGGCGATTTGTAAAACTTCTGTCGAAGTTAGTGCGATTGAACCCATTCCAAAATTTCCAAATACCGCCGCCGTAAGCGATCAGCAATGCCAAGCTAATTAACGTACTCATTTAAAAAACCCCTAAGCAATGGATAGGATTTTGGGTCAGCTAGTCAAAGCGCTACCCTTAATCTATCATTTATCAGACGCCAAAGCGCACCGATCCCCGTAATAATTCCACCTTCACAAAGAGACTTCAAAATCCCCGCTGGCGACAAACTTAAAAATAACACCCCCGAAATAGCTTTCACGGAGCAAGCAAGAAGGGACTTCTGGTAAAAGTCGATCGTTCTGAGGACTTATACCATTTTAGATGGAAGAATTTAAGAATTAAAGAATTGGGAATGACTGATGAGATAAGGGTTTAGAGCACGGGCCTACAGTTGCATTCTTTTTTTTTAACTGGTATCACCCAAGATCCCCTACAAATCCGAGCTCGACCGGGGGATTGGTGCGATGCCGCAAGTTCTAATTCGGTTGAAATCGGTTGCTGTTGGGGGACGGCCTGGCCGAACGGGATTTCACAGACGTGTCACTACTCGAAGATAATTAACTAAGAACTGATAGCTCGCGGCCGACGAATTACAGCAGGCAAACTTTTTCTAGCGGACAATAGCGGTAGAGAGCTTTCTAAGCAAGGAGGATTTTATGCGTGCAGTGCTGATGGCTGGGGGGTCGGGAACGAGGCTCAGACCCCTGACGTGCGATTTGCCCAAACCGATGGTGCCGATTCTGAATCGCCCGATCGCAGAACACATTATTAATTTGCTAAAAAGGCATCAGATTACGGAAATTATTGCGACGCTGCACTACCTTCCCGATGTCATGCGCGAATATTTTACTGACGGGGCAGAGTTTGGCGTTCAAATGACTTACGCTGTGGAGGAAGACCAACCGCTGGGTACGGCTGGTTGCGTCAAAAATATTGCTGAACTGCTCGATCGCACTTTTCTGGTCATCAGCGGCGACAGCATCACAGACTTCGACTTAACGGCAGCGATCAAATTTCACCGCAGCCAGCAATCCAAAGCCACGTTAATTTTAACTCGCGTTCCCAACCCGATGGAATTCGGGGTCGTGATTACCGAGGAAAATTACCGCATCAGTCGCTTTCTGGAAAAGCCTTCTAGCAGCGAAATTTTCTCCGATACTATCAATACCGGCATTTATATTTTAGAACCCGAAGTCTTGGATTACCTGCCGACACATCAGGAGTGCGACTTCTCCAAAGACTTGTTTCCCCTGCTACTGGAAAAAAACGAGCCGATGTACGGCTACATCGCCGAAGGTTACTGGTGCGATGTCGGCCAGCTAGATGTTTACCGGGAAGCTCAGTACGACGCGCTGCGGGGAAAGGTCAAACTGGATTTGAGCTACTACAACGAAGTTCGATCGGGACTTTGGGTAGGTCAGAATACTTTTATTGACGATAGCGCGATCGTCGAAGTACCGGTCATGATCGGCAACAATTGCCGAATTGGAGCCCGAGTTAAACTCGATGCAGGTACTGTGATCGGAGATAACGTGACAGTCGGGGCCGATGCCAACCTCAAACGTCCCATCGTCTGGAACGGAGCAATTGTCGGCGAAGACGCTCATCTGAGGGCCTGCGTGATTTGCCGGAGTACCCGCGTAGACAGGCGCGCTCACGTCCTAGAAGGTGCTGTCGTCGGTTCAATGTCCATCGTGGGAGAAGAAGCACAAGTGGGGCCAAGCGTGCGCGTCTGGCCGAGCAAAAATATTGAATCCGGCGCTCTGTTAAATCAAAATTTAATTTGGGGAGAACAAGCTAAGCGGAATTTGTTCGGTCAGCGTGGCGTTCAAGGACTGGCAAATGTGGATGTTACCCCGGAATTTGCAGTAAAATTGGGCGCGGCTTATGGCTCGACTTTGAAACCCGGGACTGCGGTATCGGTTTCTCGTGACCAGCGGAGCATTTCGCGGATGGTTTCGAGGTCTTTGATTGCGGGTTTGATGTCGGTGGGAATTAATGTGATCAATTTGGAATCGACGGCAATTCCGATCGCGCGCACGGTTTCGTCTACGATATCCATTGCCGGCGGCATTCACGTTCGCATTTCGCCCGATCGCTCCGACCACATTTTAATTGAATTCTTCGATATCAAAGGCATCAATATTACTAAAGGAGCTGAGAAAAAAATCGAGGGGGCTTATTTTAAGGAAGATTTGCGGCGGGCTCTAATTCCCGAAATTGGAGAGATGACGTACTTTAACCAAGCTCTTGATGTTTACAACCGCATTTTTGAGCGGCAGATGAATGTTGAGGCGATACGCTACAGCAATTCTAAGGTGGTAATCGATTACGTTTACGCGGTTTCTGGAGCAATTCTGCCCCAAATGCTCGCCAAGTTCGGCTGCGATGCGGTGGTTCTCAATGCCAGTCTCAAGCAGACTTCTCTAAGCAACGGGGAACGGGAATATTTGCTCGACCAACTTGGCCGGGTGGTGAAAGCACTCAGCGCTAATTTTGGAGTGCAGGTATCGGCTAACGGCGAACAGCTCATTTTGGTAGATGAGTCTGGGATAGCGATTCGTGGGGAAATGCTGACGGCGTTGATGGTAAATTTGATGCTGACTTCTCATCCCAAAGGTACAGTAGTAGTGCCGGTGCATGCGTCTTCTGCGGTGGAGGCGATCGCCCGACGCTATCAAAGCAAGGTAATCCGCACGAAGGCGAACCCAACTGCTTTGATGGAAGCTGCTAACAGGAACCCGAATGTGGTTTTGGGCGGCAGTGGCCTTATGGGTTTTATTTTCCCGCAGTTGCATCCCGGATTTGACGGAATGTTCTGCATTGCTAAAGTGATAGAAATGATGACGATTCAGGAGCGATCGCTCGGACAGATCAAGGCGGAACTTCCCCGCATCACCCACCGCAGTTACAGCGTCCGCTGTCCTTGGACTATCAAGGGTTCGCTGATGCGACATTTAGTAGAAACTCATTCGCCCGATCGTTTAGAATTATTAGATGGAGTGAAGATTTTTAACTACAGCGACGACAATTGGGTATTAGTTTTACCCGATGCTAGTGAACCAACCGTTCATATCTTCGCCAACAGTGAGGATCGAGATTGGGTATCTGAAACGTTGAAGGAGTACCGCGCCCTCGTTCACGATTTTGTCAGTCAAGCCGAGGCGGCGGTTCTCCAAGATAAATTTGGTCACGTGTAATCGGGAATTGGGCATTGGCCAAACAGGGCATTGGCAATGGGGAATTGGTAATGCAAAAGTAAAAAAATAAAATGCGTTATTTTAAGTTTTACCTTTTTACTTGAAAGTTCATGCCCAATTCCCAATCCCGAAGTCCCTGCGCGGGCCAATTCCCAATTCCCGATGCCCAATTCCCGATGCCCGATGCCCAATTCCCAATTACGCACAGATAACAGGTCACTAACCCCACCCTAAAAGGGATGGGGCTTGAAAGAGGGAGCAACACCCGCTTCTTAATTCAAGACTAAAACAGTGTCTAGCCTGCGTCTTCAAGACAAACTGAGCCATCTGGGAGTGGTATCCCAACTGACGTTAAGAATACCTCCCTAGTTTTTAACCGCTCGGATGTGCCAGTGGCGAAGGGAAATACAAACCTAGAAATAGGACTTACCGTAAATGTTTGTTCCAGTCTTAGATAGCGAAAACAGACCCTTAATGCCGACAACTCCAAGCAGGGCAAAGCGTTGGATTAAGTCTGGCAAGGCGACACCATTTTGGAAAAAAGGAGTGTTTTGCGTTCGACTCAACATAGAACCATCCAACACGCACCGCCAACCAATTGCAGTTGGTATCGATCCCGGATCGAAGCGAGAAGCGTTTACGGTTAAATCCAAAGCGCATACTTATCTCAACATTCAAACCCATGCTGTTGATTGGGTGAAAGACCATGTTGAGATCAGGCGAAATATGCGGCGCGCCAGGCGTTTTCGCAACACGCCATGCCGCAAAAACCGAGCCAACCGACTGGTCAACAAATATCGACTGCCTCCATCAACTAAGGCGAGGTGGCAGTGGAAATTAAGGATAGCTAAATGGCTGACTTTGATGTTCCCAATATCAACTTTCGTTGTAGAAGATATCAAAGCCCGAACCTGGAAAAACGCACGCAAGTGGAATGTATCGTTTAGTCCGCTAGGAGTAGGCAAGCAATGGTTCTATGCAGAGCTTGAGAAAATCGCTCGTGTTGAAACTAAGACGGGCAATGATACTTATGAATTACGTCAATTGAGTGAACTCCTCAAGTCAAAGCAGAAGCTATCAAACAAATTTGAGGCACACTGCGTTGATTCTTGGGTGCTAGCTAACTGGTGCGTTGGGGGGCATTTTAAACCCGATAACACTGCATTGATAGAAGTAATTCCTCTTGAGTTTCACAGACGCCAGTTACACCGATTGCAACACGCTCCGGGTCACATCCGTTCGAGGTATGGCGGCACTTTGAGTGCGGGATTCAAACGCGGTTCAATCGTCAAACACCGAAAGTATGGGTTTTGCTACGTAGGTGGCTGGCAAGAGTCGCCTACGAAGAAAGACCCAACTCGGAAAACAATTAGTTTGCACAGCTTAGGTACTGGCAAACGGTTGTGTCAAAATGCGTTGTCTGCGGATTGTAAGTTTTTGTCTTACAACTCGTGGCGCATTGCAAATTAATTGTAAAGCCGTCCTAGAAGGACGGGGTTTCACACCCATTTTTCTGATGAATAGCTGCATTTTGATGGCGGAAATAATTCAACAACCGCAACTCCGTTATACTCCTGACAATCAACTTCAAATCGCTGAGATGCTGGTGCAGTTTCCAGGCCCAAAACCTGAAGATCCGCCCGAACATTTGAAAGTGATAGGATGGGGAAATTTTGCTCAAGAAATTCACGAAAAATATCACGAGGGCGATCGCGTGATTATTGAGGGACGGCTGAGCATGAATACGATCGAAAGAGATGGTATTAAAGAAAAGCGCGCTGAACTGACAGCTCAAAGGATTTACAGTGTCGGGGCCGATGCCATGAGTTCGGCTCCCCCAGCTAGAACCGCCCCGGAACCGGCTCAAATTCGCGACAGCGCCCCGGCTAATGTGCCGAGCAATGTAGTACCTTTAGGCTCGCACAAGCGCAGTCCTAACAGCGCTCCAGGCGGCGCTAACCGCACGTCTAGTTCGGATTGGAACTCGCATCAGTCTTCAAATTCTGAGTCCGATCGCCAGTCGGGTTCGTCTAACGAAGCTGACAATCCCGATTACGATCCGATTCCATTTTAAAAATTAGGGTGCATCACTTTACAACTCGACTGTTCGATCGAAAGTGAGGCACCTTAATTTAAGAGCGATTCCCTACGGGATAGCTTCGCACGCGCGTACTTCAGGAAAAAAAGGGCGCTCCTCTTCGAGGGCTGCGCTAACAAACTTGGCCCAACTACGAGCTCTCATTGCAAATTTTACAGCTCGATCGTCACAACTTTTTTCTTGCTTTTTTCGTCGCGCAGCACGACGGTATTGTAGGGTGATGTATCCGTCCCCACCGGAATTGGCAGCTTAAAGCTGCTGCTCTTATGCTTAACTTCGCCTAAATCTATGCTTTTCGTTATATTGCCATCTGTTGCCAGATAAGCGCTAAGTTCGCCTTTATAATCTTCAATCAAAAAGTCTCTGAAGAAAAGGACTTCCCCAGGACCATCGACATCGATAGCAAGGATGACCGTACCGCTAAACGTTGCGCCTTTTTCTTCTTCATCAACCGTCGCCATTTTAATTTCCGAGGGGTCTTGACCGGACATATCTGGCATAAATTTTTTCTCCTGAGCAAAGCGCAATAATTAACAAGAAGCTTACCTGACGCTAGGGGCGATCGCAAAACTCTTAGGAGGTATTTCTGCATCGGTCTTGCTTCTCTCTAAGGTTAGAGAAGCAGGCGATGCAGAATTATACCACCAATCCTGTCAATTCTTGAATCAGTAAGGAATGAGAATTAAATAACTTCCACTCTTGAAAGTGGGATGGGCGTCCCGCCCGTCCAAAAAGGATGGGCGGGACGCCCATCCCACAATAACAATTAAAATTGTAAGTTATTTAATTCGCGATCCTAAGTACAGACCGTTAAAATGCTCTCTCTAATACCCCCAAGTCTCGCAAACACCGCAGCGTTAATTCGATTCGATATTTAGCATCCTTACTGTTGAGTTTTTAAGCGATTGGGTGGAGAATTAAGCCAGATGTTTTTGATGATTTAAGAGCGATCGCACTTCAGTCAATAAAGGGCGATCGCCCTTAAAGATTATTCTTTCCAGTAACGGGTTAAAATCCGCATTACTTCGCCTGCGATCGGGGACGGTAAAGGCGGGCTCCATTCACCAACTTCTGCAAAACCCAAAACGTGCAGCAGATTGATGAGGCTTTCGACTCCTTTGGGAATCCCGCAAATCAACAATCGGATCGGTTGCTTTCCGATGGGTGCGTCGGGAATTTCTTCGCGCAGGAGTTCGGGAACTGACTTGGGCTGTGATATCATCAGAAAAATGGGTAGAAACCCCGTCCTTTTAGGACGGCTTTACAATTGAATGGGGGGGGGAGGATTAGTCCCCCGTTAAGCTTGCTACCGCCTTGGAACTACTAAATGCCGTGTACTTTTGTGCTGTACTTTCGTCGGGACAATTGCCGGCTGACACTCTTTGTCCTGTACGCATAGCAAGTGGCGGTAAGCCCGTGTGTATATATCCCTTCGCTACTGACTATTCGTTCTTGTTACAGACTAGGGAAGCATCCAGTAACGTCGTTCGGTGTACCACCACCAGATAGTTCAGTTTGGGTTCTTGACCCGCAAGCTAGACACTGTTTTAGTCTCAGATTTAAAAGGTGGTGAGCCTTTCTCTTCTTTGCCCCATGCCTTTAGGCTGGGGTTGGTGACGAGTTTTAACTACAAAATAGTCGGATAGCGATCGCCCTTAAGTTTTCCAGGCCCAGGGGCGATCGCTTTTCCGTTTGTACATCCTCAGCATAGTTCATTTTCTGAACTTAGTCAACTGCCAACCTCAAATAATTTACCGTAGCGGTTAAATAAAGGATAGTGAAGGTTGCGGGATGGTAACATCAGCTTGCAAACTCCAGGCTATTAATTGAGCATCAACAGTGGTCATCCGTTGGAAATTGGCAGTTGTAATGGCCGAGCGTAATATCAGCAACAAAGAGTTGGCTGCTTTGGTGGGGATGCACCCAACTTCGTTTTCGAGACTCAAAACCCGCCGTCGCCTCACGAGAATTGACGAATCCACTCTCAATGCTCTGTGCAAAGCACTAAACTGCCAACCGGGCGATTTAATGGTGTATGAGGAGGAAAACTCCGATCGCACTTAAAAAACCGACTGCGGTTAGGAGTAGGGTTGACAGCGACGCACACTACACATTCGTGAAGCGAAGCTATCCCGTAGGGAATCGCACTATTTCCAGCGCAAAAACGCGAGCAAACTCAGCGACAAGGATCGATCGCACTCGATCGACCTCAATTCCGGGGATAAACTGCTCTAAACTGCCAACAGGTCGATCGGGAATCCCGCAAGGTACAATTTGCCCAAAACCGGCCAGATCCGGACAAACATTTAAAGCAAAACCGTGCATCGTAATCCAGCGGCTGACTTTAATGCCGATCGCCCCTACCTTGCACCCATCCACCCAAACGCCAGTCATACCGGGAACCCGCGAACCCTTCAACCCCAAAACTTCCAGCACCCCCAGCAGCACTTCCTCCAACTGTCGCAAATACCAGTGCAAATCAGGCTGGTGACGGCGCAAATTTAAAATCGGATAGCCCACCAATTGGCCCGGACAGTGGTAAGTCACCTCGCCGCCCCGCTCAACTCGGTGCAGTTCCGCCCCAGTTTGGCTTGGGTCAAATTTCAGAAATTCCAACTTTGCTCCCATTCCCAAAGTGTAAACCGGCGGGTGTTCCAGCAAAATCAGGACATCTGGCAAATCTGGCTTGTCGCGGCGTTCTTGCACAAGTTTTTGCTGGATTTCCCAAGCTTGGGAGTAGGGAACTTGTCCCCAATCGAGGAGCAAGCAGGGTTGTGCATTTAACTGTTGAGGGATGAGAGGAGAAATCATGCAAAAAAGTCAATAGTGTTATTACGGAATATTGGCGCAGTTTAAATCAAGAATTGTCAACATATAATAAAAGATTTGGAAGATAAGTGTTTTCGAGAATACATAGTGCTACTGTATAAAATATACCGAAGTTACAGAAGGGAGGGAGCTCTATGAAGCTTGTTATCCAGGGTAAAAATATAGAAATCACCGATGCGATTCGCGAGTACGTCAATCAAAAGGTTGAAAAGGCAGTTAGCCATTTTCAAAATTTGACTACAGAAGTGGACATACATCTATCGGTGGCTCGTAACCCCAGGATCAATCCTAAGCAGACTGCTGAGGTGACAATTTATGCTAACGGCAGCGTTATTCGGGCTGAAGAAAGCACGGAAAGCCTGTATGCCAGCATCGATTTGGTTGCCGACAAGATAGCTCGTCAACTGCGGAAATTTAAGGAAAAACGCCACGACAACAAGACCCACAGTAGTGTTAAAACGGTTACGGCAGTTGAAGAACATCCTGTAGTAGCGGATCTAATTGGCGATCGAACTCCCGAACTTCCTGCTGAGGTGGTACGGACTAAGTATTTTGCCATGCCTCCAATGACTGTGCAACAAGCTTTGGAACAATTGCAGATTATCGATCACGATTTCTATATGTTCCGTAATGCGGAAACAGACGAAATTAACGTACTCTACGAACGCAAGACTCACGGTGGCTATGGAGTTATCCAACCCCGGCACAGCAACGGTAACGGTAATAGCAAAAATGGCAAAACTGCCGAAAGCGCTACATCTGAAAAATCGAGTGTTGCAAAAAGCTAGATAATTGCTGAGTGCTAATTGTTAATGGCTGCAAGCCGTTAGCAAAAAAGGACTAAAGTCCTTACTACGAACATGAAGTTCGTAGTGAGGACTTTAGTCCTTTCTTGGTTTTTTAAGATAATGGTTCGTAGTAATACCAATTTTTTATGAGGCCCCGTAGAATCCGATCCCCCCTAGCCCCCCTTAATAAGGGGAGTAGGGGGTGGGACAAGATTCCGATCAAAGTCAACCCCTACTCCCCAACAAGCAGGGGGATTTAGGGGGATCGAGATATGTGCAACTTCACATTAAATTGGTATAAGGACGTTGCTGATATTTCCTAGAGAAAACGGATGAACAATTATGCTATTGGAGTTAAGACAATTAAAGATTCAGCCGGGTCAGCAATTACTGGTTGAGGATGTTAACTGGCAACAATTTGAAAGTATTTTGGCGGAATTGGGAGAACGTCGTGCTTCCCGACTTTCCTATAGTAACGGACGGTTAGAAATTATGGTTCCTCTGCCCGAACATGAAAAAGCCAAGGAAATTATTGGCGACATGGTAAAAATTTTGTTGGAAACACGACAAATAGCATTTGAGTCGTTAGGTTCCACAACGTTGAAAAATGAACGCATGAGTCAGGCTGTCGAACCGGATACCTGTTTTTACATTCAAAATCAAGCAGCCGTTATAGGTAAAAATCGCCTCGATATGAGTGTTGATCCGCCCCCAGACTTAGCTATAGAAATTGATCTTACCTCTCGCACGCAGTTGGATAATTATCAAATTCTAGGAGTGCCGGAACTTTGGCGATACGCACGGCGAGGGCTACAAATCAACGTCTTGCAAGCCGAACAATATATTGAGTCTGATGTTAGTCCTACTTTCCCCAATATCCCCATTGTCGAACTGGTGAATCAGTACACTCAGCAGAGTCAAGTTGCTGGCAGAACCAGCGCTATTCAAGCTTTTAAAAATTGGGTACGGGAAAATCTCTAGTCTCAGAACTTTCTTCCTCACTACAAACAGTTAGTTCGCAGTCACGAATTTAGTTTTTTCTTGTTTTTTAGACAAGGAGGCATGAGGACTTTCGCAGGGCGGTTTCATTTTCTTGTAGGGGCAAACCCCCCGTGGTTGCCCCGATGCCTGAAATTCCCCTGAAATCATCTGTGGCTGGGGGCGGGCACGGGGGCACCGCCCCTACAAAATCCTGGTTTTCCGTAGGGGCAATCCCCCCGTGGTTGCCCCGAAACAGCCCTGATTACTTTCGTCCTCACTACCAACAATATATTTAAGCAAATCCATCTAAATTTTGATGGTTTCTAAAGTTTTGAGTGCTTCGGCAACGTGTGCTTTGAAGTCTAACATGGAGTCAAAAATATGCTTGACAACGCCTTCTTTGTCAATGACATAAGTTACTCTACCGGGCATAATCCACAGGGTAGCTGGAACTCCGTATAATTGCCGCACTTTGTTGCCAGTATCGCTCAGAAGTGTAAAGGGTAGCTGATATTTTGCAGAAAATTGCTGGTGCGATTGTTGCGAATCTTCGCTAATTCCTATGACTTCTGCACCTGTGTCTTTGAAGACTTCGTAGCTATCTCGAAAAGCGCAAGCTTGAGTCGTGCATCCGGGTGTGTCGTCTTTGGGGTAAAAGTAGACTATGACGTTTTTTTTACCTTTAAAATCTTTGAGGCTGACTGATGTGCCAGTTTGAGATGGTAAGGTAAAATCGGGTGCGGTGTCTCCTACTTTGACGGTCATGTTTTTTTAACTTAGTAGAGCTGTTTGCGGGAAAATTTAACTTTTGTTATTGTACAGTTTTTTGTGACCAATAGTTCGCAGTTGCGATCGCCCGATTCGGCCGCCTCCCATTTTTGCTTTGTCGCAATCCTCAAAAAAACCTTTTTTACCAAATCTCGATGCAGCCGACGATTCGCAGTTACGCGGATTAATTGAAGAGGCTTTTTTGAACCGCACCTCCACGGGGATTAACGCAGATTCTTATTAACAATGGGATGGGCGGCGCTGAAGCGTTACTACTGAGATGCTGCACCATTCTCAATAAGCTTTTTATGAACAGGCAAGATGCCTGTTCCACAAGAAAATTCACTCTTTGTGGAACAGGCCGAAAAGCCTGTTAAGGGCCTGTTCTACAAGAAAATTCACTCTTTGTGGAACAGGCATCTTGCCTATTAAGGACCTGTTCCACAAGAAAATTCACTCTTTGTGGAACAGGCCGAAAAGCCTGTTAAGGGCCTGTTCCACAAGAAAATTCACTCTTTGTGGAACAGGCCGAAAAGCCTGTTCTTGAGAATTGTGCAAGATGTGAGTTACTACAAAGTTAATTGTTATCGGCCTTTGGTTAAATTTTTCAATTCCCGCCAGATTGGAGGAATTTGGCCGGAGTGTGTGCGGGGCTGGGTGAGGATTCCTTGAGTGGGACTGAAGAGCAATGATAGCACAAATAACCCCGATGCAACTAAAACTATTGCGGGCCCGGATGGCAAGTTATAGAAGTAGCTGAGATACATTCCGCTAATGCTGGAAATAACTCCGATTATTGCCCCTAAAATCATTACTTGGTGCAGGCGAGTGACTAGGAGATAGGCGGTACTTGCGGGTGTAATTAATAGGGACAAAACTAGCACTACGCCAACGGCTTTGAGGCTGGCAACTATTGTCAGGGCGATGAGTACCATCAGTCCGAAGTTGAGCAGGTTTACTGGCAAACCTGTTGCTTGCGCTCCTAATGGATCGAATGTGTAAAATAGCAGTTCTTTGTAAAAGAATACTACAACTAATAAGACTACGGCTACTATGACGGCTGTGTCGATCGCATCTTGGGGGGTAACGCCGAGGATGTTGCCGAACAGAAAGTGGTTGAGGTCGATTTTGTTGTCTTTTTGGACGATCGTAATTAGGGTGATGCCGAGGGCGAAGAATGCCGAAAATACGATGCCCATTGCGGCGTCTTCTTTGATTGTCGATCGAGCTTTGATCCAAGCTATGATTACTGTACTCAAAACTCCGGCAATGAACGCGCCGATAAAGATATTTCCTCCGAGGATAAATGCGATCGCCAATCCGGGCAAAACCGAGTGGCTGATGGCGTCTCCGAGCAAGGCCAGCCGCTGTACCATTAGGTAGCTGCCGACGATCGCGCAGACGATGCCGACGAGAATGGCAATTAGGAGCGATCGCTGCATGAATCCGTACTGCAACGGCTCAATTAAGGTTTGTAGCATAAAATTATAAAATCACACCTAACTAATGACTAACAACCAAACTAAACCGGTTTGATCTGAGATGTTGCACCATTCTCAATAAGCTTTTTAGGAACAGGCAAGATGCCTGTTCCACAAGAAAGAAAATTCACTCTTTGTGGAACAGGCTTTTCGGCCTGTTCTTGAGGCCTGTTCCACAAGAAAATTCACTCTTTGTGGAACAGGCCGGAAAGCCTGTTAAGCGAGAATAGTGCAAGATGTGAGTTGGATATGAGATTTATCGTTGCCCAATTCAAGATTATCAAAAAAACCGCGTTCAAGAGTGTAACTCCTAGATTAATGACCAAGAATTTCTTGATGGTACCCGCCACGTGATTTATCCGTGGAATCCCAAATCGAAAATCGAAAATCCTCAAGCCCCCGCATTTATCCGCGGGGTCAATCTAAAATCTAAAATCTAAAATCTAAAATCGATTGACTGCTGGCTAATTAAGCTGCTTGTCCGGCAAAGAACATTACTTGTCCGCCGTAGGCGCGGTAAAGGTTTTCTTTTGTTAGCACTTCTTGGCGGGAACCAGCGGCAATCAATTCTGTATTTAGCAAAATTAAATCGTCAAAATTCGTGATTGATTCGCCTAAGTCGTGGTTGACTACTAAGACAATTTTCCCGGCATTTGCTAGCTGGTGGAAGATGTCGAAAATGATATTTTGAGTTTTTTGGTCAACGCCGACGAACGGCTCGTCAAAGCAGAAAATAGCGGCTTCTTGGGCTAAAGCTCTAGCTAGAAATACTCGCTGTTGCTGTCCGCCGGAAAGTTGCCCGATCGGTCTGTCTTTGTAAGCACTCATGCCTACTCTTTCTAAGGCATCGGCGGCAGTGCGGCGGCTAGCTGCGGAGAAGCGGCGAAACCATCCGGCTTTTCTGACTCTTCCCATCATCACGACATCCCAAACGGTGGCGGGATAGTTCCAGTCAATTTGCGATCGCTGGGGCACGTAGGCTACTGTTTCGAGTCGATCGGCGATCGCTTCTTCGCCCCAGGTAACAGTGCCGCGATCGGCGGGAATTAAGCCCAACATTGCTTTAATCAGGGTGCTTTTGCCGGCACCGTTGGGGCCAATAATACCCGTCAGCCTTCCCGGTTTGACGGAAAGATTGATATCTCTGAGTGCCTCTACCGTGCGGTAGTTTACTGCTAAGTGCTTAACAGCGATAATTTCAGTGTCCGTAGCGCTGTCTTTGAGGTGGCAAACCATTTTAGACCAAGGATTCTCGTTGGGGAAGGCGGCGGTATTCATGGTGGTGAGTCTATCTCCTTTTTATTAAGTTTACTGTAAAAATGAAAAGAATATGAAATCATCGGTAAATAGGAATAATCTGGAACGCAGGAGAGGTAGATAATGCGACAGTGCAAGCTCGAAACCCCTCAAACCATAGGTTTTGTGGCGAAAATCTCAAGTCGGTTAAAACTGATATCTTCCACCCTTCTCAAGAACGGGCAAGATGCCCGTTCCACAAAGAGTGAGTTTTCTTGTGGGGTGGGCATCCTGCCCGCCCAGAACGGGCAAGATGCCTGTTCCACAAAGAGTGAGTTTTCTTGTGGGGTGGGCATCCTGCCCGCCCAGAACGGGCAAGATGCCTGTTCCACAAAGAGTGAGTTTTCTTGTGGGGTGGGCATCCTGCCCGCCCAGAACGGGCAAGATGCC
>NZ_JAUBUJ010000035.1:0-37799 GCF_036705405.1 Microcoleus sp. B13-B6 | reverse complement strand
TTTTCTTGTGGGGTGGGCATCCTGCCCGCCCAGAACGGGCAAGATGCCCGTTCCACAAAGAATGAGTTTTCTTGTGGGGTGGGCATCCTGCCCGCCCAGAACGGGCAAGATGCCCGTTCCACAAAGAATGAGTTTTCTTGTGGAACAGGCATCTTGCCTGTTCCTAAGCAAGTAATTGAGAAGGGTGTCAGATGTGAATTAAAACCGACGGCAATTGTGAAGCAACTTGATAAAGGGGAGTTTAGCCGTGAGTCGGGGATTGAAACCTCCCGCCCTGGATTGAACAAGTCCAAGGTATTTTGGATTAGAACTATTGCTTGTGGCATTTTGACTGTGGGTTTATTTAGTTGCGCTCAAACCCAGACCAATAGCCTCTCTCCAGAGGCAGATGCTAAACCCAAAGTAGTTGCTACCAGCACAATTATTGAGGATTTGACCGATCGACTAGCGGGCGACGAAATTCAGTTAACAGGAATTTTGCAGCCGGGAACAGATCCTCACGTTTACGAACCCGTGCCAAAAGATTCTCAAGCTTTAGAAAAAGCTAACTTAATTTTGTATAACGGTTACAATTTGGAACCGGGATTAATTAGGATGATGAATGCCGCCGGAATTAAGGCGAGGAAATTAGCAGTGGGGGAAGTTGTCAAGCCTTTGCTACTGAATAAAGAAGGTAATACCGTACCCGATCCGCACGTTTGGGGAAATGTAGAAAATGTAGTTCAAATGGTGGAAGCGATTCGGGATGCGCTAATCGAACTGTCGCCGGAAGATCGGGAGAAGTTTACGCAGAATGCTGTGAAACTTACTGAAGAGTTAAAACGCTTGGATAGTTGGATCGAAAAACAGATTAAAACTATTCCAGAAAAGCAGCGCAAATTAGTCACAAGTCACGATGCTTTTCAATATTACAGCCGCGCATACGGATTGGGAGAGGCTAACAGTTTGATCGGGATTAGTACCGAGGAACAGCCGAGCGCTCAAACGGTGCAAAAGCTAGTAGAATCGGTGAAAGCTGCGGGAGTTCCTGCTATTTTTGCTGAGACTACAATTAACCCGCAACTGATTAGAACAGTGGCGGAGGAAGCGGGGGTGAAATTGGCGGCGCAGCAACTTTATTCGGATTCGATTGGGGCACCCGGAAGCGAGGGCGATTCTTATGTGAAAATGATGTCGGCTAATACTCGCGCCATCGTCGAAGCTTTGGGGGGGAAATACACGCCGTTTGAAGTTAGCAAGTAGCAAGTATGGTGCGTCAGAATAGTTTTATTTTCTGTGCGGATAGGGTGACAGCTAACTGATAGCCGTTTAAAACAAGAATGCAACTGTAGGTAATATCCAAACCCGATAGTCATCCTTGATTCCCAATCTAAAATCTAAAATCTAAAATCTAAAATGGTCTGACGCACCCTACAAGTTTCAGTTTACCTGCTTCGACAAAATTAAATTAAGCACGTTCAACTCGTTGGAACTTAAAAGATATTTATCTGTGAAAATCTTTTCTCTACTTTGCTCTAAACTGTAGCTTCTAAACACGATAAATGGAAAGTCTTGATACTTGTGCCCGATCGGCATTACACTGTCTATAGGGTAGATCGATCGCACATAAGCCGACAAAATATCCCTAAACCGCCTGTCTTCCGGTTCTTCCAGCCTGCTGTCAGCAAAATACTCCTGCATTTCCTCCCCGCTGACAAAAGCAAAAAGCGGTATGGCATAATAGCGATCGAACTGCTGACTCTGCTGTTCGAGATACTGAGTTTTCTCGACTTCGCTGTTGAGAAATTGCAATAACTCGATCGCACCTCCTGTTATAGCCGATATTACATTCTCCGGGGACGAATCGCTATCCCTAATTAGACGCATTTTGTGCAGCAACTTCTTCTCTAGACATTCCTTAATTTCTCGATGCAGCGACATCTGGTATGTTTCTACCAAAGTGCGATCGGCTAGAGGTACGATCAACAAACTACCGCAAACATGACCGAGTTCTAAATTATCATAGCTCAACAAACCATCCAGCGGATTACACTTCTCCAAAAATTTACGATTAAAATCATCCCGCATTTCCAGGTAAGAGTTGCCCTTTTGACGCGAGTCATCAGAATTCGTCAAAACAAACTCCCCGCGACTCAAAAGCTGTTCCAGGCTCGTATAAACCTCCTTAAACAACATATTTCCTCGCTGGCTCTCGCTCTTTAGTGTCTTAATTAGAGCCGCCATTTTGCTGCTAAAAGTATCCCCGACTGCGGAAACCGACTTACCGCCGATGGGAATCATCAAAAACTTTTCCCTACCCAAATATCCATATCCCACAATCCGCGTCATCACCGCAGTCTTCAGAATTAGCAGTAAATTCAACAAACTCAACTTGCTTTCTTGTAAAGAAAGTTCCGCATCATCAGCGTAATAAACTGCTGTATCAGACAGATAAAAAACCAATTCTTTGTCTTCACCATCAAGGGTTTTACCGTTATCATATTCTCCGCGTCCCCGATAAATCACCTGTATGATTTCCATCAGATTTTTCTCAATTTGGAAGCGGGGAATATCCACTAAAATATGCTTAGTTTTTGGGAAAGAAAGTCCACGACTTCCCGATGCAGTCATAAAGATTACTTTAGCTGTATTTTTGTATTTCTGTATTTTTTCTTTCTCCTCTTCCGAGATATTCGCGTGGACTTCCAGATAATCGGTATAGCGATTAAATTCTCGCTCATTTTGGATTTTATCAATCAACTCCGCCAATCTTCGCTTATCCTGAATGTAGACGATAATTTGTTCAACTCCCGGTATTGCTAACCGCTGATTGATATCCTCAATTATTTGAGACTGTACCCGTTTTACCAAATCATAATTTAGTTTTAAAGAAATATCTTCAGTGAATTTAACAGCTTCTACAAACACCTTGTAAGTTATCTCTAAACTGCTAGCCGGATAGGAATTCGTATTGATAAGTTTAGCAGCTAATCGTTTAAATTCAAAAGGAATAACTTGTAAAGGCGGGATTTCCTCAGAAGTTTTTGGGAGCTTTTTGAAATATATTTTATCCGGTTCCGGCGAGGTATCATCGAGGTGTTGTTTAATCACATCCGGGTCAACAATCGAAGCATCGGCTACAATAATTTTAGTATTAAAACCGTGTTTTGGGTTGTGCAAGTCATATTTGTTAAGCAGCCTACCAATTCCATGCAAAAACTCAACGCCGCCGTCGTCTCCAGTAATTTCATCGATCATAATGAAAATGTGTTTGATGCGGCTGGAGATTTCTTGCATTTTAGGAGAAATGACTGCTTTTTCCCCCTTGTTGTAAGCATCTTGAAATATTTTCTCTAAATGCTGGAGAGTATTTTTTCCGGTTTCTGTCACCTTTAAAGACTGAATGGAAACGGTAGCCACGATATTGTTCGATGTTTTACGATTGATGAGCGAATATATTCCCTCACAAACGCTATTTAGCACTCCATGCTTTTTGCCTATCCTAGGTTTGATTACTGTTTCTCCCTTCCTTTCAAGTTGCGGCTGGTGATATTCCTTCCGCTGCATTTCGGCCCTGTTGTTGATGAAGTGGACACTTTTTTGTTGAAAATTTTCGTGATGATTATTTGCGACGTAGTTGACGGTACATTGTCCAAAATTGCTGTCTATAGTATCGGAACTTGAGTTAATGCAAAATAAGCGATTGTCGCACAGCAAACCAGTCTTTTTGTCTCGAAATTTATCGATGATATCTAAGTTGACTTGCTTGCGGGGACTGACGTAAAAAAACAAGAAACCGTCGTTTATATGGGTTTTGAGGAAATCTGCGATCGCCGTTGTTTTCCCAATTCCCGGATTCCCCGTCAAAAAGATATAAGTTTCATCAGATTGCAGTGCTTTGACAATCAATTGAGCGTGAGCATTTCTCAGATGTAATCCGCGATCGATTTGCAAATCATCGGCCAGTTTATCTGATATAATATCTATGGAATTAACAAAATTATCGATCCGCTCTGTATTACGTACAGGTGTAGAACTTTTGCCAATCGTCAACAAATCGCTGACAAACTTTTTGCCATTTTGAAAACTGCGAGCTGCGTTGAGTTGAATCGTATCTAAAACATCGCCGCGAGCATCGTTAATCTCTTTATTTTTCGCTTCCTGCTGGTAGATTTTGGCACAATTCGCCAAGATGTCAATTTTATCACTGCGGAGGGAAATTGCGCTAATTGTGCGATCGCTATAACCGACAACATTCAACAACACCTCAGCACCATCAGGAATCATACCAGTCGTTTGCAGAAAACCGTAGAAGCTGTGAGCGTAGCTACCAGCCTGAATCAACTTAGCGCTTTCCTTATCCTTATACTTAAAAGCCGTAAAATAGCGGTTTAAACCCTCCGAAAAGTCAATACCTAAAGTGCTAGTATCGATTCGCAGATTAGAAAAAACACTTTTCGATCGCAAATAGCTAATTTCTCTGAGCAAAGACTTCCGCATCACCTCTATTTCGTTGAGATTCTCGACTTTTTCCGAAGTCAACGGAGGAGTAAACACAGATAAATCAACGCACAGAATTCTAAAATCCTTACCATTTTGCAACAAAATCAGGGTATCAGCTTGCAAAAACTCGCCTTTTTTCTTGTAGCGGCGGATGTAGGAGTTAATCTCATCGTCTGAGAAATTTGGTGGTGCTGTTTCAAACTGAGATAATACCTTCTTAAACGCTTTAAAAACTTCTGTCTCATCGTCATTCTGGGTTCTAATACTGTTAGCACAACTCAAACTGCACTGAAAATACAAGATTTGCGATAACCTTAAAGTCCAGCCCGTAGATGTGAGGTACTCCCGGAAGAAATTCAACCCACCAATAAAGCCTTTTTGGACAAAAAATAGACTCCACTTCTCAACAATTTTAGCATCCAAACTACCGAGGAGATTAGCTTCCCTAGTTATTTCCGCCATCATCTTTGGCAATTCTAGTTTCTGTAAATCGAGACGGTAGGAATCTCCGAAATTGTGAGCTATATTTTCACGCTGAATATACGCCAGAATCCCTATATTAAATCCCACCTCAAACAGCCGTCCCAAATCTTCACCAATCATGATTAATACCTCCCTCATCCACATTCAAGACTTCTCTTACCTTATTCAAAAATGCCAGGGAATTAAAATCCGCACTACCGCCAGCATGACTAAATACAGACAAAGCACCCACCGATTCATCGCCAATAATTCGCTCGTAGGGGTCAAGTTTTAAACTAATATTGTGACGAGCTTCATACCGAGAAAAGTGGAATATTGTTAGATAATGTAGCAAATTATTTTTGATTACACCATCATAAATCAAACCTTCACGAATATCTTGATCGTCTAGGATACCTTGATAGATATTCAACAGAGTCGAGTAGGAAATGACACCGTTATAAAAGTTTTTTTCCTCCCTGACTCTAATTCCGTTAAACAAGTTGAAAAACATCACAGCTTGCTGACTGGTATCTGCAAACAAGCTTTCAAGCTCCATTGCATCCTGAATGTAAAAGGATTTTCCCCTATCGCCTAGGAAACTGCGGACATAGTATTTATCAAAGAATATCGGATAAATTTTGATATCCCGCCTCTCTCCCTTCAAAGTTCGGAGCAATTTTTTTGACATGAAAGACAATTCCTCATCTTCCTCAGTCTGAGTAATATGCAGCGTACTCATGTAAGGTGCTTGCGAAATATATGCGAAATTCCGATATCCTTGCTGATAAAGCTGACTCATTGAATCTTCAAGGATTAACGGCTCAGAATAAAGACGGCTGACACTGTAATTCTCGGAAAGTGTTTTCAGCATTTCGACTTGAATTGTACTGTCATCTAGACGATTGATTCCGACAATTTCTCCGATTAAGCAGGCTTGTCTTTGGAAGCGGTTTTGATTGCTTCTTTTCGCATCACTATCCCGGCTGGAAACGACAATAATTGCCAATTTATCCAACTCAGGGGCTAGCTGTACATTATCATCGAATCGAAACTTTTTAGGAAGGATTGAATACAGGGAACTCAAACCGTTACGAATTGTGTAACCATTGGGCGTTTTTCTAATCCGAAATCCTTGAGAAGTTGAGCGTTGTTTTTCACTCAAAATATGAGACAATGTTTTAGAAAGGTTAGCCATAAACACTTCTGACGGCGAAGGGTGATTGTGGTCGCCTTCGTGGAGCCTCACCATCGGAATAAACAAGTTGTCCGCAGCACTTTCGAGCAATATCCTCAGACAGATATAGGACAGCAGCAACATGGTAAACTTATACACAAAAATTGCTGCAGGTTGTAAACCTTTATCGCCGCAGTCTAGTCGTCTATCGTCATAGGGAAACACAACTAATTTGGTCTGAAAATGTTTTTCGTAGATTTCTCTAGAGCGAGGGGCTTTAGGTGCAGAAAGTACAGGCAAAACATCGACACCTTTGATATTGTATTCCATGCTAAAATTTTGGCGTTCATCAGTTGGGAAATACCGGACATCTTCGATGCTGATATTGACGGGTAGCTGACAAATAGATTTTTCATCGACACTAGGTTCTTTGACGGTAATATAATGAAGCGTTTGCTTGTAATTTCGCTCCATAATGTCATTAAAAAATTTACCATTCGTCAAAATATTGTCAATATCTTCTACCAGACCTATTTTGAGGTTTACGTGTCGCGTTTCTGTGCGGGTTGGTAAAATTGTTTGACGCTCCAGAAAGCCTTTTAGCATTCTTCTCAGATGCGTAATTTTGTGTTTTATGTTAAACTGATTAAGCCCTTTAATAAAGTTGCGAAAAAGCTCTTTTTTTTGCTCATCGTTAGAACCTTGCAAAACGGGCAAGACTCTTTGTTCAAATAGGGATCTAGGCTGATGATTTAGTTCCGATTCCGGGTCGTAATTTTGTGCTAGTGGGTCATTGCGGGAAGCCAGCACAAAATAGTAGAGCAATGCTATTTTTAACAGTTTGCGGACGAAGGTTTCGGGATTAGAATCCTCATCAAATTCTGCTTGATGTTCTTCACTGTCGGGATTTAGCAGGTTCAGATAATACTCAAATACATCTTTTCCACCGCGCGCTTGAACTGAGTTATCAAATTTGATTTTGAGGCCAAAGATAAACTTACGCTCGTTACGATAATTGTCCGTACTTTCTCCCAAGTAACCTGATACAATAGGAATAATTGGCAGTGTATCTAAAAATTCCGAACGGGCAAATATCTCGCGATAATTAACTCGAACACCAGCATAATTAACTTCGTACTCGCCATCGGATTTAGTTGGGTCGTTGATGTATTCTTCTATCAATCTGAGGCGGCGAATTAAGTCTTCTAAATAGATGATGCCTACAGTATCTGTGCTGCTTGCGCGGATGTGTTCGAGCAGATACTCTAAGTAAGTAATCTTAGCTTCTTTTTGAATTTTGCCGAGAGTTTCTTTGTCTACCAGTCGGATTAATTTGTGAAAATCCGATTCAGGATTTTTAACCATCTCATCAAGACGGTGGTTAAGGTCTTCTTTCTCACTGCTAGTCTCGGCATTTTCATTGATATAGTTTTGCAAACCCTGCTTGAGTTCTTGTTCAAAAATATCTGTATTTCGGACGGTAACGGTCAATTTATGCAATTTTAAAGCTGCATGGCTTCCAGTACCTCGGCTTTCCAAAGTTAGCCTTTCTTTTTCTAAAGAAGGGTGGCGGGTGCCAAAATCGTATTTAAAGCCTAACTCTTGGCCGCTTCCCCGAAAAGAGGGTGAGTCTAATGGACTAATCAAACTAGCGACAAACCTTTCAATAGAAGTATTTTGTGGCAGTTTAAATTCTAATTGCTGCCGCAAACACTGTTGAATCTGTCTAACTTGACTGCCAAAACGCTCCTCAATTTCCGGCGGTAAGTTAACAGTAGCAGAATGTGCTTGACGTTCCCCAGAACCCAGGGGTTGCCGCACTCGCTTGTTGGCAACATCCGCAGCAATGGTGTCAATATCAATTAGCAAGCGGCTGTTGTCTTCTGATACGCTAAACGGGTTTTTAGATTGCAAAACTTCTAAAATCTTGTCCAGCAAATCGCCATAGTCCACTGGAACTAAATCGCTGTCATCCAATCTTAAGAGGTTCACCCTGTTAACTCCTTCAAAAAGCTTGAATCCACTCTTTCACATCGTACTCAGTCCAAACCCCATTTACCCAATAAGGATCGGCTTCCACCAATTGTCGCACAGCCGCCTCATCTTCGGCTTCGTAAATTGCAAAAACTTTTGTTAAATCTTTCGTGGGCCCGATCGTACTTAATACACCCGATTCCTTCTGCTTAGCCAATCCGGCTAAATGAGCGTCTCGAAACGGCTCGCGTTTTTCGAGAACGTCTTCGCAGTAACTTCCCCACATCACATATTTTGTCACGGTTTTGAGCCTTAGATGAATTTGTTTAAAAGTTATTGTACAATAAGAGTAAGAGGTTTTAACTAAAATTTTAAGAAGAAGATTAATGAACCGCAGAGAGCGCAGAGGGCGCAGAGGAAGAGGGGAAAGAGAGATGAGTGTTAGATAGGAGAAGATGGCTATGACTTTATTAGACATTCGTTTGTTGACGGTTGAAGAATATCACCGAATGGCAGAAATTGGTATTTTTGAGGAAGACGAACGAGTAGAATTATTGGCAGGACAGATAGTAAAGATGGCTGCAAAAGGAACAGCACACAGTGCAGCGGTGACACGCACAGAGAAGTTACTGGAAAACCGTTTGGGAGAGCGAGTTTTGGTGCGGCTGCAAGATCCTGTTCGGTTAAATGATTTCTCGGAACCTGAACCCGATCTTGCTGTGGTCGTACCCGATCCGCTTTACTATGAAGACCACCATCCAACTCCGTCTGAAATTTATCTGATTATTGAAGTTGCTGATAGAACCCTGAGAACAGATTTGGGGATAAAAGCGACTATTTATGCTCAGTCAGGAATTGCTGATTATTGGGTTTTGGATGTTAATAATCGGCAACTTCACGTATTTAGAGAACCGAGTCAGGATGGCTATCAGAGTATAGTAGTTCTTGAGGATGATGCGAGTATTTCTCCTTTGCAATTTCCTGATTTTTATTTTATGGTTGGGGAGATGTTGCGGCCGTTGGTGTCAATTTAATTAACGTTAAAAATTGAGCCCTGCAGGGGTTGAAACCCCCGCATCAAAGCTGAAGTCCTCGCTATGAAGACTGAAGAGTTCATTAGTTACCAATTATGCACTTGAGACGGTTTTATTGCAAGAATTTGAGCTTCTTCGCTTTGCTCAAAATGGCAAATTTACCTTGTTATCTCTAAATCTTATTAGTCCTCTTGAGAGGACTTTAGCTTTGAGCCAGGGAATTCATTCCCTGGCGGTTTCCATTGCTGAGTAGCGGCCTCTTTAGCTTCTCAAACTAACGCCGAATTTCTCAACTAAAACATCGCGCACTTTTTGTTGTGCCGGTTCGACATCGGTTTCGCTCAAAGTTCGATCGCCCGCGCGGTAAACTAACCGAAAAGCCAAACTCCGCTGTCCCGCCGGCACGTTGTCGCCCCGATATTCGTCGAACAATTCCACGGAATCCAGCAAACTACCCGCCGCCTTTTTCATCGCACTCTGCATCTCAACAACCGGAACTTCAATCGGTGCGAAAAACGCAATGTCTCGGTCTGAAGCGGGGAAACTCGAATAACCCGCGAATTTGCGAGTTAAGTTGTTCGATCGCCCTAATTCACCCAACAGCACCGCTAAATCTAATTGAAACACGTAAACCTGCTCAGGCAAATCCTTTTCTTGCTGCAATTGCGGGTGCAACTGTGCGAAAATTCCTAAATGTTTCCCGTTTAACGATAACGCAGCGGTGCGGCCAGGATGCAGCCTTGTGGGGCGGGCATCTTGCCCGCCACTAATAGGATAAACATCCTGTTTACCATCATCTTGTCGATATTCCACCGACAAACCCAACTCTTGAAATGCGCTTTCCAAAATACCTTTTGCCTCAAACCAAGTCAAAGGTCGATCGCGCCCTCCCTGCTGCCATTTCCACACAGTCGGATCGCCGCCGATAATCCCCGCAACTGCATCCGCTTCCTTCATTGTGGGGAGTAGGGGTTGGGCATCCTGCCCGCCCTCTTCCTTCCAGAAAATGCGGCCGACTTCAAAACCGTTTAGCGCCCCATTTCCCTGTTCCAAATTGTACTGGAAAGCATCAATCAAACCCGACAGCATTTCAGTCCGCAAAGCCGAATACTCCACAAACAGCGGATTCGCCAGCACCACCTGATTGTCTCCCTCAGTTTTCACCAAAGAATAGTGCATCAACTCCGTCAAACCGGCAGCCCGAAAAGCCGATCGCACATTCCGAATTGCCGCGTATTCCGCCGACAGATAACCGGGTTCCGTTTTGCTGGGCAAAGTATCGCAGAAATTGTCATAACCGTGGAGTCTGGCAACTTCTTCAATTAAGTCAATTTCCCTTTCTAAATCGCGGTAACGGTAAGGAGGAACAGTTATTGCAAACACCCGTTCTTTTTCCGTTGCAACAACTTCGCAGCCCAAAGCTGTCAGAATATTTTTCACCTCTTCCGGTTCCAAATATTTAGAACCGCCCGTTTGTCCTCTTTTCAACTGCCCCAAAACCAGATTTACTCGGTCTAAACGCAATTCGAGCGATCGCGAAAAACTCAAATCCTCGCCGGAACTCGCCGTTTTCTGCACCGTCGCAGTGCCTCCAGCCAACTCCAAAATTAGGGCAACAGCGCGGTTGCAAGCCGTCGCCAATGCCGCCTGATTCACCCCCCGTTCGTAGCGGATCGATGCCTCGCTCCGCAGGCCTTGAGCGCGCGCAGAACGGCGAATCGTTGCCTGGTCAAAAATCGCGGCTTCCAAGACTAAATTGTGCGTTCCTTCGTGAACTTCCGTATCTTCGCCGCCCATTACCCCAGCTAAGGCAACGGGTTTGTCGCTAGCAGTAATTAACAGATTTTGAGCTTGCAAATTGCGGTTTTGTCCGTCCAAAGTTTTGAAGGATTCGCCTGTTTTGGCAAAGCGGACGCCGATGCTGATATCTTGAGTACCTGTGAAAGATTGCAGGCGATCGCGATCGAAAGCGTGCAGCGGTTGTCCCCATTCCAGCAAAATGTAATTAGTTACGTCAACTACATTATTAATTGGCCGCACTCCCGCCGCCTGCAACCGCTGCTGCAACCAAGCTGGAGAAGCAGCAATTTTCACACCTTCAATTGCCGTGCCGATGTAAATCGGGCATCCTTGCGCGTGGGATATTTCTACTGCCAAACCAGGACTTTCTTTGCCCTCAATCACCACACCATTCGCTTCGGGAATTCTCAAACTCGCCCCAGTCAGCGCCGCCACTTCCCGCGCTACACCCACCATGCTCAAAGCGTCAGCACGGTTGGCAGTTGCTGTCAAGTCTAAAATTACGTCATCTAAACCCAAAAGCGGGCGAATATCGCTGCCCAATTCGGGATTTTCTAACTCGAAAATGTGAATGCCCGCTGACTCTTTCGCCAGTCCCAATTCTGCCAGAGAGCAAATCATTCCTTCGGAAGGAACGCCGCGCAATTTAGCAGGTTTAATCTTTAAATCAATAGTCGGGAGAAAAGTTCCTACAACAGCGACAGGCACGTAGATGTCTGCCCTAGCGTTGGGTGCGCCGCAAACAATATTCAGAGCTTCTGAAGAGCCGACATCCACTTGACAAACTCTCAATTTGTCTGCATTCGGATGCTGTTCGCAGGCGATGATTTTGCCCAAAACTACGCCGCTTGCCCAAGGGCGGCGGTCTTCGATTTCTTCAACTTCAAAGCCTGCCATTGTCAGGGTTTCGGCTAATTCTTCCGGCGATATCGCCACATCCACCAATTCCCGGAGCCAGTTTAGAGAAATACGCATAATTTAGTCAGTAGTCAGTAGTTAGTTGTCAGTAGTTAGTTGTCCGTTGTCCGCCCCGGCGAACTTCGACTGTGTAGCCTCAGCATAAATTATCGGACACTCATACCACATTAGTTTATTTTTGTCAACACATTTTTGTGATTGACGCAAAAACGAGCGATGAGTCCAAAGGTCACTAATTGGTGACAAATTAGTAACATTCTCAAAATAGAATGAGGTATGCTAGAAGTATCTGACAGGACAAAGAGCATCTAAATTTAGCTCAATAGCTTTCATCTCCGCACTCTATCCGATCGAGGATGAGTGGCGGGATAAAAGCCCGCCCATCAAGGGGGTTCGAGGCCCCGTAGATGGACAATTATTTTTTATTTCAAGACTAACTTTCAAGCATGGTATAATTATGGCATGATTACAGCATATAAATACAAATTACGTCCTAACTCATGGCAAGCCAATCAATTTGATGAGTGGCTTAATTTGTTGCGGATGCAGTATAACTATAGGCTGTCAGAGCGTTTTAACTGGTATGAGTCCACTCGTTGCCCTCTCGATTCATGCTCTCTGGTATCATGCAGTATTGCTCCCATACTCGAACAGCCAGATTATTACTGGCAAAAGCGAGACTTACTCAATACCAAAAAGCTATTTCCTGAGTACAGACAGATTCATTCTCAGGTATTGCAGAATTGTGTTGAGAAAGTTAAAAAAGCTTTTGATCGATATATCAAGGCTGACAAAACTGGTCAGCGTTCTGGCAAGCCAAGATTTAAAGGGAAAGGTAGATATCACAGTTTCACCTATAGCCAGATGAAACAGGACTGCATCAAAGGTAATCGCATCACTTTACCGAAAATTGGTGACGTGAAGATTATCTTGCACCGTCCTATTCCCGATGGATTTAAAATCAAAACTGTTCAGATTGTCAAAGCTGCGGATGGTTACTATGTCACCTTGACTTTACAAGATGTCACCGTGCCAACCCTACGCTATGATATCAATCTCGATCGTGCAGTTGGTATTGATATGGGACTCAAGGATTTCTTGATAACCAGTGATGCTGATACTGTAACCATTCCTCAGTTTGCTAGAAAAGCCCAAAAGGATAAAAAACTGCGAAATAAATCTGTCTCTCGCAAAAAGAAAGGCAGTAATCGCAGACGAAAAGCTGTTAAACGTCTTGCTAAACATCATCAAAAAGTGGCAAGGCAACGCAGAGACTTTCATTGCAAGACTGCAAAGCGATTACTAGACAAATACGACCTAATTGGCTTTGAAGATTTGAATGTCAAAAGTTTGGCTAGAACTAGGATGGCAAAGTCAATCCTAGATGCTGGTTGGAGTGAATTCCTATCTATTCTGGTTTGTAAGGCTGAAAGTGCTGGCAAATTGGCTATAGCTGTGAATCCAAATGGCACTACCCAAAATTGTTCTAGTTGTGGTACTCGCATCCCTAAAACTATTGCCGACAGATGGCATAGTTGCCATGTCTGCGGTCTTGAACTAGATAGGGATGTGAATGCTGCAATTAATGTCAAGAATATTGCTGTCGGGCGGACAGTGATTAAAGCTCAGCGTGCTTCCGATGCAGATGCAGGATTAGCTGAGAAGCCCACCCTATACTCGTCCGCGAGTTAGGGTTGGGAGTCGTCACCAAGTCTTTAAACTATCTTCAAGGATAATCTACCGAAAAAACTCACAGCAGCGAGATAATCAAAATAGGGAAAAGATATCGGCCTAATAGACTTAGGTGCAATTCCAATTCGCAACCGGACGCACGGCCCGCCGGCAAATGATAGATCAGTATTTCTACCAGAAGCAGGAACAGGCAATTTGTGCGTCGATCGACGCTGACAAGATCAGAACAACATAGGCAAACTCAATCAACATGAGCTACTGCGTAAATCCGGGCTGTCCACATCCTCAAAACCCTGCTGACTCTATTCTCCAATGTCAGACGTGCGGTGCGCGGTTATTGCTGCGCGCTCGCTACCGAGTCATTGAACCGTTAGGACAAGGAGGTTTTGGAGCTACATTTCTGGCAAAAGACATCTCATTGCCCGGTCAACCGAGTTGCGTGGTCAAGCAACTGCGACCCAGTAGTTCGTCGCCGCGAGTTTTAGAAATGGCGCGGGAATTATTCAAGCGAGAGGCGAAAACCCTCGGCCAACTGGGCGACCACCCGCAAGTACCGAGGCTGCTAGACTATTTTGAAACCGAACAGCAATTTTACTTAGTTCAAGAGTATGTTAAAGGCTCGACTTTGAAACAAGAAGTCAAGCACTCAGGCCGTTTCAACGAATCGGATGTTAAAAATTTTCTATTAGAAATTCTGCCAGTAGTGCAATATATCCACAGCCAAGGAGTAATTCACCGAGACATCAAACCCGCAAATATTATTCGCCGAGTTCAAGACGGCCACTTAGTTCTGATTGATTTCGGAGCGGTAAAAGACCAAGTTAGCCAAACAATATTATTAGACCCCGCCGACCAAAGCGCCAACACGAAATTTTCAGTCGGCACATTTAGTTTTGCTCCCCCGGAACAAATGGCGCTGCGGCCGATATTTGCCAGCGACATCTACGCGGTGGGGATGACTTGCTTGTACTTGCTGACAGGAAAGTCGCCCAAGGATTTAGATTTTGATGGAGTAACCGGCGAAATTGTGTGGCATCCCCATGTTCAGGTAAGCCCAAATTTTGCGCGGATCCTCGAAAAAATGCTGAAGCCGATGGTTGGCCACCGCTTCCAATCGGCAGCAGATGTCCTCAGAGCTCTCTCTGGCGAATTTGAAGACCCAAGTCTTGTCGATGGCTTGGCAACTCAATTCAACGGCTCTTCTCGTGCAGTTGAAGAACCGACAATATTTAATGACGAGGGTTCTTCGTGGTCACGGCCTCAGAGCAAAATTAATCAAGATTTACGATCGAACCACACCCGCGCTGGTAGAAGTTCCTTCACCCAATCCGGGAACACGGGGATGCAGCCCAGAGTTTCCCGGACTCTGGCTGAGTCAGGCAGAACTTTCGGAACGGTTGGACATTCTAGCGGCAATTTAGCAGCGTCAAAGGTATCGAAAGTTGCTCCTAAGTGGGACACCAACAGCTTGCGAGCGGCATATTTTAAAGGCAAGCGCGATTTTGCTGACTGCGAACTGTCGGGCTTGCAACTGCAAAAATTGCAGTTAGCGGGAAGTAATTTTTATCAGGCTAGGTTGGTGAAGGCAAATTTGCAAGCAACGGATTTGTCGGGGGCGAATTTGGGTCACGCCCGGTTAACTCAGGCGAATTTGCGAGATGCCAACTTGACAGAGGCTTATTGCAGCACTGCCAATTTTGAAGGCGCGGATTTCCGAGGTGCTGACTTGACGGGGGCTTATTTGACTAAGGCGAATTTGCGGGGAGCAAATTTGTGCGGGGCGAATCTTACGAACGCTACAGTTTCTGAGGAACAACTGGCAATGGCAAAGACCAATTGGCTTACTGTTAAGCCGGATGGTAAGCGGACTTTTGGATTTTAATAAGTCAGTTGTCAGTTGTCAGTTGTCAGTTGTCAGTTGTCAGTTGTCAGTTGTCAGTAGGCAGTAGGCAGTAGGCAGTAGGCAGTAGGCAGTAGGCAGTAGGCAGTTGTCAGTTGTCAGTTGTCAGTTGTCAGTTGTCATAAGTTAACAGTCAACACTCCACAGTCAACAGTCAACAGTCAACAGTCAACAGTCAACAGTCAACAGTCAACAGTCAACAGTCAACAGTCAACAGTCAACACTCCACAGTTAACAGTCAACAGTCAACAGTCAACACTCCACAGTCAACAGTCCACAGTCAACTCCCCCAGTCAGGTGAGTCGTCAGGAGGAAGCTCGATCGCCGATCGGCCGCCTAAATTAAAAACTAGGAATGGAGGATTCGATCGCACCTAAACATGAAACTGCTCAACCGCCGCACTCGAACGCTTCTGTACACCGGCATCCTGGCGCTGGCCTACTTTGTTACCGGAAAACTCGCAGCGTCGATGCTGGGACTGGTGAAAGGCGAACCCTCCCCCGTGTGGCCGCCCGCCGGTATTGCTCTAGCGGCACTGCTACTGCAAGGGCGACGGATGTGGCCGGGAATTGTCCTCGGTTCGGTGCTGTTAAACTCTACCGGCGGTATACCGTCGGCTGTTATTGCCACATCGGCCTTTAGCGTCACCCTGCAAGCGCTGGCTGGAGAGGCTTTACTGACTTGGAGCGGATTTTCTACCAAACTCGATCGACTGCGAGATGTTCTGGCTTTAGTAGCGGGCGCTGTCATCGGGTCTACTCTTGTGGGTTCTATCCTCGGCAACTTGGGTACGTGCATTTTTGGTTGGGCTCAGTGGAGCAATTTCTCTCGCAACTGGTGGACTACGTGGCTCGGAGACGGCATGGGAATTTTGATTGTAACGCCCGTGCTGCTGACTTTGAACCACGTCGTTAACAGTTTTAAATTTCCACTAAAACTCAGATATTTCATTATTCTCAATTACTTGTTTAGGAACAGGCAAGATGCCTGTTCCACAAGAGATGAATTTTCTTGTGGAACAGGCATCTTGCCTGTTCTTGATAATGGTGTAAGAGGTGAGAAACAATCTCGGATTATTTCTATTTTAAAACCCTTTTTTAACTGGGAAAGTTACCAATCACAAGTTACAAATTATCCCCGGAGATTTCCTGCACCTGAAAACCGCTACAATCTTCTATTTTTAATCATTAATTATTCAGAAATAGCGCTCTGGCTGACTCTCTTGCTGAGCGTTAGCTGGCTATTTTTTTGCTCAAAAACACAAGCGGCGATCGCTCAGTATCCGCTGGAGTATCTGCCTTTTCCTCTAATAGTTTGGGCTGCCCTGCGGTTTCAACCGGCGGGAGCGATTTTTGCTTATTCGATCGTCTCTTACATCGCGATTTGGGGAGCAGTGCAGGGAGGCGGCCCGTTTTTGGCCAAAAGCGATAATCTCAAACAGGCGGTTTTATTTTTACAAGCTTTTACCGGTACGATCGCCCTTGTGGCTCTGATGTTGGCCGCCGCCGTAGCAGAACGCCAGCAAGCGCTCTTTGAGGTGCGCCGCACGGCCGCCATGCTGCGCGATCGCGAAGCTAGTTTAGCCAACGCTCAGCGCATCGCTCAGTTGGGAAATTGGGATTTAAATTGCGCCGCCCTCACAGCAACTGACAACTGCGAAGAATCCGCAGAACATCATATATCTAATATCGAATTGCGGTGGTCAAACGAACTTTACCGCCTCTTGGGTTTTGCTCCGGGAACTGTCAAACCCACACCAGAAGTTTTTTTGCAGGCTGTACATCCAGAAGACCGAGAATTGGTGGCGCGATCGCAGCGCCAAGCTATGTTTGAACGCCAAGCCTATTGCATTAACTACCGAATTGTGCTGGCAGATGGCTCCGAACGTACTGTCTGCGAACAGTCGGCCATTGAGTCAGGGGCGATCGCCGCCACAGTCCAAGACGTTACCGAACGCCACCGCGCGGAAACCGCTTTGCGGGCGTCCTCCGATCGCGATCGCTTGCTCTCAGAAATCGCCCTGCGAATTCGCAACTCCCTCGACCTCGAAGAAATTCTCAATACTACTGTTGCCGAAGTCCGGCAATTTTTCAAGGCAGACCGCGCTTTCATCGGTATTGTGGACGCGGACGGGGTAAATCTTCCTAGCCCGGTGTACGGTAAGGTTGTGGCTGAGTCTGTGGCAAGCCAATGCCGTTCTCTTTTGGGGTGGGTACTCGCTGACGAGAATCACCTCGAAAGCCAGAAAACTTTTTATGCTAACAACCGCGTCCGAGCTCTCTCCGATACTGCTAGCGTTCAACAGAGCGTTCCAATTTCCCAATTGTACAGCGATTATCAAATTAGAGCGACGTTAAATGTGCCGATCTTCCTGGGGGATGAATTGTTCGGGATCTTGGCCGTCAACCAGTGCTCCAGGCCCCGCCAGTGGCAGGAATTTGAAATTGATTTGTTGGAAAAACTCGCTACCCAAGTGGCGATCGCTCTACAGCAAGCCCAACTTTTGCAGCAGGTAAAAGCTCTCAATGCCAACTTGGAATCTCAAGTCGAGGAACGCACCCACCAACTACAGCAAAAAATGCACGAGTTGCAAGAAAGCAACCGCCTGAAAGACCTATTTTTGCACGCAGTTTCTCACAATCTCCGCACTCCTGTTATGGGAATGTTAATACTGCTAAAAAATTTGCTCAACAAATCGCCCTCTGACTCTCTACAAGATGTTCCGGTTTCTCGATCGATTTTGCAGCGCATCGTTCAGGCCAGCGAACACCAGTTGACTATGGTTAATGCCCTGCTCGACGCTCACGCTAGCGAGGTCAAAGGGATTGTTCTCAATACTGTACCGCTGCATTTGCCGTCTTTAGCTTCAGCCATTGTTGCCGATTTAGAACCGATTCTGGCAAAAAATCAAGCAAATTTGACTCAGGATATTCCGGCGGATTTGCCACAAGTCAATGCCGATCGCCAACACTTGCAGCGGGTGCTAGAAAATCTGTTGACTAATGCTATTAAACACAATCCTCCGGGAGTCAATATAACTTTTAAAGCCGAGGTAATTGAAGTTGAAACAGCGCTAAGTTATGAAGAAAATTCACAGGCTTTAAGAGCGCCCAATAATCCGCTTGGCCGCTGTATCGCTAACCGGATACCTGCTGCGGGCGATCGTCCTAGGATGGGCGAGAGCACCCAGAAAAATCAGGAAACCCTGGCCAAATTTAACCTCGACGGCAGTTGCAAAATGCCTCGCTATCAGGGTCAAATTGGCAATATCGGCAGCAAATTGCCCGAAGTCACCGTAAAAATGGTTCGCTGTACTGTAACAGATAATGGAGTGGGAATCAGCGCCAAACAGCGGGAATCTCTGTTTGAACTTTACGTTCAAGACCCTAATAGCCGACAATTAACAGGGCTGGGTTTGGGACTGTACCTGTCCAAGCAAATTATCAAAGCTCACGGCGGCTCGATCGGCGTCGAAAGCACTCCCGGCGGTGGTTCGACTTTCTGGTTTTCGCTACCTGCTGTCAACTCGGACGAGCCCTCTTTGTCAATCTAAAATCTAAAATCTAAAATCCGCGCAACCGCTAAGTTTTTCGACTCACAGTCAACAGTCAACAGTCAACAGTCAACAGTCATTCCGGTGCAACCGGAATTGATATAATCTAAAATGGTATGACCTATTTGGGCAATGCAAAATCAGTTCAGGCGTTAACGGTTTACGAGGTGTGGCGCGATCGCTTCCTCCGAGATCGGCTGCGCCCTGCTGTCGGAATTGCCATCTTTTTTGCCTTCACAATAACAGTCTATTTTCTGGGCGAAAGATTCTTCGCTCGCCAGGAGTTTGAAAGTGTTTATTTGTACACGAGCGCTGCTGTAGAATTGGGTTTGTTGACTTGTTTTGTGTTGCAAAAAACCTCCTTCGGACAGCGCTATCCCGGTTTGCTATTTTTGGGTTTTTCGTGGTCGCTGACGGTGATTGTACAGCTTGGGCTAGCTGTCGCACAAGCCGGGGAATTACCAATTTTTACCTGGAGTTTAGCGTTTCTAATCCAAGCTACGGTGATGCCCGTCCGCTGGCGTCTCCACCTGATTTCTCAACTCGGCGTTTTGTTTTGCCACGTCGGGATAAATTTGGTTTTAAATCTAAGTTTTGCTAAGTATACTCCTTTTAAGTTGACCGGGTTGTACTTATATTTGTTTTGGTTTTGTTTGATTTGCGATTTGTCGGTTTATTGGTACGAATGTCTGCAACGGAAAGAGTTTAGTACGAGGCGTGAGTTGGAATCTGCTTACCAGCAGTTGGAGGCGGCGGAGGCGAAGTACCGCAGCATTTTTGAGAATGCGGGCGAGGGGATTTTTCAAAGCACTCCCGATGGCCGTTATATTACTGCAAATCCAGCTTTGGCGCGGATTTACGGCTGCGATTCCCCGGAAGAAGTGACGGCAAAGTTTACTGATATTGAGCGGCAGTTGTACGTCGATCCGGCTCGCAGAAATGAGTTTTTGCGATCGATCGAGGAAAGCGGCACAGTATCGGATTTTGAATCTAAAATTTACCGCTCTGATGGCAGTATAGTCTGGATTTCTGAGAAGGCGCGGGCGGTACGGGACAGCAGCGGCGCTGTGCTTTATTATGAGGGTTTAATTGAGGATATCACGCAGCGCAAACAGGCACAAGAATCGCTGCGGCTCTTTATCCACGCTCTTTCTCACGACTTGCGAAACCCGGTAGCGGGAATGTTAATGGTGCTGAAAAATTGGCAGACGAAAACCGGGGATTCCATCGCAATTCCCCGTTCTGTTTTGGATCGGATGATTCAAGGTAGCGAGCAGCAATTGCGCTTGATAAATTCGCTGTTGGAAGTTCACGCCGGGGAATTGCGCGGTTTGGTTCTGCACTGCGAATCGGTTAACTTGAGGGCGATAGTTGAAGCCGCTGCGACCGATTTGGAGCCTTTAATGAATGAGGGTAAAGCTACTTTTAAAAATTTAGTCCCGGATGATTTGCCAGCCGTGAATGCTGACAAAACTCAGTTGTGGCGCGTGTTATCTAATTTAATAGCTAATGCTTTGAAACACAATTTTCCGGGACTGAATTTAACAGTTTCTGCTCAAGTAATCAAGGCTGAAAAATTAACTATAAATCAAAGGAGAGCAAAACAAGACATCGACAAATTACCGATTACCAATCCACAATCTCCCATTACCAATCCCCAATCGCCCATCCCCAATCCCGGAAGTAGGATGATTTACTGTACCGTGGAAGATGACGGGGCGGGAATATTGCCGGAACAGTGCGAACATCTTTTTGACCTTTACGCTAGGGGCGATCGATCCCGACACTCCGTCGGTTTGGGTTTGGGTCTATATCTTTGTCGGCAAATTATTAATGCTCACGGCGGCCAAATAGGGGTAATTAGTACTCCCGGTGCTGGGGCAAGTTTTTGGTTTACTTTGCCGCTGGCTGAGAATTTGCGGTGATTTTTTTTGTATGTTTAATTACATTAAATCTAGCAATCGTGCCATATATTAAGAACGTTCTTAATTGCGGAAACCCTTGCGAAATATGCTTCTGCCTTCTTCCTTCTTGCTGCGGCTATACTTGTGTTGTGCCGTCGCAGGTGCTTTTTGAGTGGTTCAAGCCAAATCAGTAGATCGGACTATTTCGATCGGACTATTGATATTAACTTAAAACCGTGGTATATTTACCAAAATGTTTTTAAAAGAAAAATAAATTTCAGATCTTCACATTTTCTTTAGAAACATCATTTAATCTAGAAAACCTCTAAAACTAGATAAAAAATATGCAATTTATGTTTGTCGAGAAAAGCTCAGAAAATACAGCTAAAGAGGATGCAGCTAAGTACGACTCAGCTAAATATAACGAGCGGTCGTTCTCAACTTTAATTCGGGCGCTCCGTCTTTCCCAAGGTTACTTTTCTTTCGTTTTAGTCAACTGCAACTCGCTGGCTTTGCGGCAGCAAATAGTCGATCGGCTGCAAGTAAATTGTCCCGTGAAACCCCGGCAACTGTTTTTGCCCAAATCGGCTACAACTCTTTACACGACAATCGCAGCAGAAATAGACGGGGAACAGCCTCCAGCTTTAATGCTCCTCGGTTTGGAATCAGTGCAGCCCATCGATCGATTGCTCGTTTCTACCAACCTACTATGCAGCGAATTCAGCAAAACATTTTCGTTTCCCCTCGTCTTTTGGGTGACGGATGAGCTTCTGAGAAAAATCATTCGCACCGCCCCGGATTTATACAATCGGATGACGACAATTAGATTTATCAGTAATTAGTAATCAGCCCATAGATTTTAGATTTTAGATTTTAGATTTTAGATTTTAGATTTTAGATTTTTAACAGTCAACAGTCGATCGATTTTAGATTTTAGATTTTAGATTTTAGATTTTTAACAGTCAACTGTCAACTGTCAACTGTCAACTGTCAACAGTCAACTGTCAACTGTCAACTGTTAAATTCCGCTTCCCAAATCAGGACTAATTTTCGCGCCGCCGCAGTTCCCTCCGCAGGAAAACTTGCCAAAAAGTCTTTATCAGCCGCCACGTCGTAAGGCCCTTCCTTAAACTCCAAAATCACAGTATCCTGTGTCAAAGCTACTAACGTGTGAATAGTGCCCTCTGGCAGTTCGACAGCGCGAGTCGGGCCGGCCGCGCTGACTCGCAACGATCGCAGGATTTGACCGTTTTCGTTCAAAATAACAATACCGACTTCTCCTTGAATCACCACAAAAAACTCAAAACCGTTAACTGCAGGCGGGCGCAGGTGTTGGTGAGGCCGGACGTAAGTGCCTGGTTGCAGCACGTTGACAAACCGCTGCACCTTTTCAGACAAATCATGGAAATTGTAATTTTGTCGCTGGCGGGGACTGCGGCGGGAGGAAGCGGCAACTTCGTCTAGCAATTCTTGCGTCAGCAATTTGATCGGAGGGGACTGCACAACAGATATCCTGTATTTAAGAGTTTGTGAACAAATGGGCTAGTCTGGGATCATCGTTATCAGCATCTCTTGACACATGGAAATCGCAACTCAGGTGCGTATCACTAAGGCAATGCGTTTGTCAAGTATCTTTAGAAAAATTATTAGCCCGATCGCCCTTTCGACTATTCTAGTCTGCGCCAATACCGTTTTTGCATCTGAACCGACGGCGGCACTGTTGGTTCAGCAGGAATTCTCACAGCAGCAACTTAAAGAAGAAATTCACGATCGAGTTCAAGAAGAAGTTGACATTGCTTTCGGGCGCACGGCGGTATTGCTTAACGGGCTGATAATTGCCCTAACTTTGTTTCCGACAGCAGCCGGAGTCGGGGTGTGGTTTCTGTTGAGCAAATTGTCCAAGCAGACAACAATTGCTCGCCAAGAAATTGAAAGTCTCCATTACGATACAATCTCTCAATTAAAACTATTAATTTCCGACGCTGAAACTATCTTAGGCGAAATTCAACACCAAAGTCACTCGGCGGATGCAGAAACAGACCTTTTATTCCCCGATGCCCAAATTCAAGAATTTGCTCCGGTTAACTACGGCAATTACCAACAGTTATTGACGGCCGCCGACTATGCTAAACAGGGAGATGCTTGTTTCTTTGAAAACCGTTATCAAGATGCGATCGCCGCTTACGATCAGGCCCTGCAAATTCAGCCGGATTTAGCCGATACTTGGAATAACCGAGGAGTAGTGCTGACGAGAATGCAGCGGTATCCAGAGGCGATCGCCTCATACGAACAAGCTACTACAATTCGTCCGAATTATCCCGATGCTTGGAACAATCGAGGCGTGGTATTGTTGGAGTTGCAGAAGTACCAGGAGGCGATCGGCTGTTACGAACAAGCAATTCAAGCCAAACCCGATTATGCCGATGCTTGGAACAACCGAGGCGTTGCTTTTTCCAAAATGCAGGAGTACGAACAAGCAGTAATTTCTTACAATCAAGCCCTACAAATTAAAAATGATTATACTGACGCTTGGAACAATCGAGGCGTTGCACTCTCCAAATTGCAAAAATACGAAGCGGCGATCGCTTCCTACGACAATGCTGCTAAAATCCGACCTGACTTTTACAGAATTTGGTACAACAAAGCCCGATGTTATGCACTACAAGGTAAAATTGAATTAGCAATTGAAAATTTAAAGCGCGCCCTCAATCTGAATCCGAATGTGTGTAAAGAGTTGGCAAAAAGTGAAGCTGATTTGGAGAAGATTCGCGAACATGAGGCATTCAAGCAGTTGATAAGTTAATAGCTGTAATTGTAGGCTGCGTGACCACAAATCATTTCAAATTTATCACGGGTGACTAATAAAAGTCACGCACCGAAAAATTACGCTATCTACATTCGATCTATCAATTCATCAGAAGTCACACAAAGTCTTGTGCTGTCTCGATTACTTTTGCCAATATTACACTTTTTGCAAAGAGTTTGTAGATTACTCATATGGTCAGAACCACCTTTTGAACGGGGGATAATGTGGTCAACTTCCAATAAAACTCCATCTTCCCGTGCCGATCTACCACAGCTAAGACATTTCCATTTATCTCTAGCAAGTACAGTCCACCATTTACCTGCTCTCACAAAAGAATAACTGTCTAGTTCAGGCATTTCTGAAGAATCAAAATCTTCCTCCTCGGTTTCTTCTGTTTCTATGTCAGTTTCGGGATTTCTACTATCTAAATAAAATTCTTTGAATTGCTCAAGCCTATTTTCAAGCTGAGGTTCTCGTCCTTCACCAATACAAATAAATGATTCTCCTAAAGCGTATAAGAGGATGAATGCAATAACTATTTCATACAATCCTCGCCCTCGCCTGACAGGAAAGTAGTATTTTGGTGATATCAACCTTATAGCATCTGATCCTACTTCATCAGGCACAATTGCCTGATGAAGAGGCAGAACTTCAAATTCAGGATTATACGTCGTATGTGAAATACGTGCTACCGATAATAGTGGCATTAAAACCTCGCTATACTTAGCGACAAGTTGGGAAATTCTTGCCACGTAAGCATCATCTACGCCTTGACGAAATGGCATTAGCTCAGCATGAATTGTTCCACTAGGAAATACCTTAAACGTCAGATAAGTGGGATGATGAAAGAATGGCTGTCCATTTCTCTTGAGAATTTTGAGCGGTTTCTCACCCCGTTTTGCAATAATTCCAATATGAACAAAGCCATAGTCTTTGTTCTCCTTTGCTTTATCTCGATGACTTGGAGAGTAGGCAAAAGTCATTCTCTCGTATGGATTCACATCGTAGACTAGCGCCACAACATCAAGGGTATAACGCAGTAACGTCTCTAGCCGAGGGAAAAAATAATTTTGCAGTGTTGAAAGCCTGGTTTTAGTGTCAGAGATATTGAAAATTTGAGTATCCCTCTCTACAAAAATCACTTCATTAATATTGTGACTATCTTGCACGTTTCTGACTCCTTGTATTTCACGAGCTATTCAATCATATCAAATCCATTTACACTCCTTATGATATCATTTAAGATTTGACATATGTCATTGCGAGCTTTTAGCGAAGCAATCGCAATCGCTACGATCTCATTCCGATGCTGCCGGAAATGATATCACACCGATCGATAGCTTGCTAGTTTGCTGTATTCCTAATTTGTGGTGGAATTCGAGTCTATCACATATTGCGGACTAAAGTCCACACTACAAACTAATTTTAGTGCAGCCCATCGATCGGACATGATGTAATGGGTTGGGTTTCGTTCCTCAACCCAACCTACAACTACTACAAATATTTCTGCAATAGCAAGCCCATTTTCTCCTTAGTTGCGGCCGGCACTTGATCTAGCCGAGTCAGAATTGCATATTTCAAAGCAGAATGTGCATCAGATACTGGGGGATTTTCTGTTAGTCTACGGACTGTTTCTTGAATGACTTTTTGAGCATTCTCTGCATTGCGGTGCAGATTTGCTATTACCATTTCTACAGTTACGCTGTCGTGTTCGGTATGCCAGCAGTCGTAGTCTGTGACTAATGCTAAAGTTGCGTAGGCAATTTCAGCTTCTCTGGCTAATTTTGCTTCCGGCAAATTTGTCATCCCAATGACTGTGGCATCCCAACTGCGGTAAAGGTTTGATTCTGCTTTTGTGGAAAATGCGGGGCCTTCCATGCAGACGTAAGTGCCGCCCCGGTGGAGGTTAACGTCGGGGAGGTTCAAGGATTCGATCGCACTTGCCAATACTTTAGCCAATTCGCCGCAAACCGGATCGCCGAATGTGATGTGAGCAACAATTCCTTCTCCAAAAAAGGTAGAAACTCGATTTTTTGTGCGATCGATAAACTGATCCGGCACTACCATATCTAAAGGTTTCGCCTCTGCTTTCAGGGAACCAACCGCCGACGCTGAGATTAAATACTCAACTCCCAAACTCTTCATGGCATAAATATTTGCGCGATATGGCACTTCTGAGGGCAAAAAAGTGTGGTTGCGGCCGTGTCTAGCCAGAAATGCTACCGGCGTACCGTCCAATGTTCCCACAATGGCGGCATCGGATGGCGATCCAAAAGGTGTATCAATTTTCACCTCTTCAATATCCTTGAGGGCCTCCATTTTATACAAACCGCTGCCGCCGATAATTCCGATTTTTGCTTGTGCCATTTTTACCCTCTGCTTGAGTTTTACCACAGTGATTCTATCGGGCCATCGTTAAGTTGGCGTAAAGATAATTCAAGATTTCGTGACAAAAGTCACCCGGTATACACTATTTTGTCACAAAATATATGTGATATTAATCACAAAGTACCTTCACAAAATCTTTAAAAATAAAGGTACACAGTTCTGTTACTTATTTTTAGCGTGTTAAGCTCATGACAGTCAGCTCTGCTAACCTGCCCAAAATCTCGATCGAGGCGATCGTCGAGCGCATCTTTGCTTTTCGCCAGATTACCCCCCTTGATAGACGACTGCTGAAGTCAGCAATGCTCGCCCAGAAAGGTCTGAACGAAAAAGACCAGTGTCACATCAACCGAGTGTGTCAGGGCATCCAAAACGGCTTGATTTTAGTTGTAGAATAAATTTGCAGCACTATCTCTTGCGAGATCAAGAAGGTGTTTTAAAATTTGTGTCTGAGTCTGTATCTGCTGGAACTGCGTTTGGGCGCCGTTTTACTATTTTTCGCGAGCAATTGATCGACATCACAAATAATATTATTTATATCGTTTCCGGTTGCATCGGAATTAATAAAATCGAGTCAACAGTTAACATTCAACCATTCAGTTTTGCGACCCCTCCTTCTACAGTCAGCAGTCAGTCGATTTTAGATTTTAGATTTTAGATTTTAGAATTGATACCAATTTTTTATGAGGCCCCGTAGAATCCGATCCCCCCTAGCCAAGGGCGGGCACGGGGGCACCGCCCCTACTAAGGGTGGGACAAGATTCCGATCTTTCGTCCCCCAACAACCAGGGGGAGTAGGGGGTATGCGAGGGGGATCTAGATATGTGCAACTTCACATTAAATTGGTATGACTCCACAGATGAATCGGGAAGCTGGAAATTAGGTGTAAAATATTTCGCTTGTCAACAGTCAACAGTCAACAGTCAGCAGTCAACAGTCAACAGTCAGCAGTCAACAGTCAACAATCATTTCCCTCGTGCAACCGGAATTGATATTACGTCTTATCGATCAAAATTCAACAGCCAAAAGCCTGTATAAGTCATGCCACTATCATCGGGCTGCACTAACAAAAAATGTAATCCTTTACTTAATTGCTTGCGCTGTTGGTAAATTTGGGCGGCCGCTTTCACTTCGCTATCTTCAAAAGTAGCCACAACCCACCTATCTACTAACCCAGCTTCCAATATCAATCCGTCTGGTTCTCCAGCAATATAATTCAAAGCAAAAGGTTTGGCATCCTGAAGCCATCTAGCCAACCGCATAGACTGGCGCCCGCCGTCAATCACCACTCCCGGTACGGGTACTGTTGAGGCCAAGCCTAAATTCAGCGGTAACAGCAATTCTGGCATTTCCAAGATTGGCAGGGGACGCCCTTGGAAAGCCTCTTCAATGTCGCCGGCGGGTAGGGAAGCAAAACGCCAGCCATCGCCCCAGAGGTTTTCGGGTAAGGGTACGGGCGGCGGCGAGTCGAGGGCGATCGCACTGTAAGTTTCACCTGTATAATTAGGCATACTCGAATATTCTTTGGCGCGTTGTTGCAGCAGCAATTTCAGAGCCGCAGTGCGCCGCGTCGCTTCCACCTTTACACCCAAAACTTTGCCTGCAGCCTCAATTAAGCCCAGAGACTGAGGCCTAAATACTTCAATCAAATCTGGCAAATTCTGAGTTTGAGCTTGCTGCTGCAACTGCGAGGCTAGCCAAGTGGAATTTGCGTCCCCCTGGCGGCAAACAGCGCTAAATTGAAAACTGCCTTCCGAGTCGCAAATTAAGAGTTCCCACTGTGGTTTGCCAGTTTCGTCTTGGAGAGGGCGGCGGTAAAAATCGGCTTGCCAAATACGCATAAATAATTAAAATTTAAAATCTACAACTCGATCATTTTAATATAGCTTGGGGGCACTGCGATACAATACCGCTCCCCTGAGAAAAAACTTCGAGCGATATATTCTCAGTTCATAGTTGAGTTTTATTTCAATATCTAACACCCGTTAAAAAAACTGCAACTGTAGGCCAGCGATCCAAACCGTGCTAATAATCAGTAATTCCCCCTTCTAAAATCTAAAATCCCAAATCTAAAATCTAAAATCTAAAATAGAATAACTGCTCGCTTAGCCATCCTCCCTTAAGCTGTTACACATTTAAACCAATAACGATAGAGGTAGGGTGCGTCAGCTAGAACACTGGCGAGATATGGGAAATACGTATGTACGCTCCGCACCCTACTATTCTCTTTTAAATGCCCAACAGCTTAGCAATTAGCGATTTCCAGATTCATTTAAGATGGTGAACCAAATACATATCCAACTCGCCTTTATTTTTAGCATAAATTTTTCCTCGGTATTCGCATTCAAAAAAATCTCTAACTAATTCAAACGTTTCCTGAGAGATATTGATATTTCCAGGGACGCCGGAAGATTCCATCCGAGATGCAGTATTAACTGTATCTCCCCAGACATCATAGGAAAACTTTTTATTCCCAATTACCCCAGCAAGTATTGGGCCTGAATGAATGCCAATGCGGATATCCCAATAAGGAATATTTTGTTGAGCTTTCTGTATTTTTCTCAAATCCATGAACTGTCGAATTTCTATGGCAGCAAGTACAGCGTCAAAGGCGTGTGTTGGGCGAGGCGTAGGAATTCCCGCCGCGCACATATAGCTGTCGCCAATAGTCTTCAGTTTTTCCATAGAGTATTTATCCATCACGCGATCGAAATAAGAAAAACAATAGTCTAGTTCGTCAACTAACTCTCGCGGCGTCATTTTTTCAGATAACTGAGTAAAGCCTTTAAAGTCAGTAAATAAAACCGATACGCTATCATAATAAAGTGGTTCCACTTTGCCGTTATTTTTGAGTTCATCGGCAATTTCAAGCGGGAGCACATTCAACAGTAGCTGGTCAGATTTGTGCTTTTCGGCATCGAGCTCGGAATACAGGTTATTTATCTCTTTAAAGCGTTCAGCATTGCGGATGGCTGAGGATAGTTGCAAAGCCAAAAGATAGCCAATCCGCAAGTCTTCTTGAGTGTAAGCCCCCGGCTTTGTTGTGGCAAAATTAATGGTTCCTAAAACCTTACCTTCGCTTTCCAAGGGAAGGATAATTTGCGAAGCGTAGGGGGATAAAATAGCAGTAGCACCCGCTTCTTGAATTAATTGAGGTTGACGTGTTGTGAAAGCTTTCTTAATAGGGCCGCCCTCTGTCAGGGCTGAAATATCTACAGGGATATGCGGGCCAAATAAGGTCATGCAAGCGTTATTGCTGTGCAGGCAAACGCTACAGTGTTCAAAGTCCAGCAGCCATTTGGCTTGCTTGCCTACTACCCGCAAAATCAGACTGAGATCGAGGGTGCGGTTAATGGCAGTGGCAATTTCATTGACGGCGGAAATGCGGATGGAAAGCGCTTGAGCTTCTGCTAACAAACGGCGGGCTGTCAACAGAAGTTCTTCTCGATCTTGATCTTCTAGCCGATCGCCCATAATAGGGGTATACAATATAGATTACAAAGCATCTATTTCGAGGGCTATTGCATCAGTATATCGGTTGACAAAGCTAAACAAGTCTGCTGTCGCAATAATCTCAAAGATTTCTGAATCATCAAGTCCTAAATCCCGCAGGTTTTGGTAATCAGATTCTGTCACTTCCAGGGGTTTTGTAGCAGCCAGCAAGCCAAAGGTAATTACGGCTTTATCACGTTTTGGCAAAGGGCAGTTGGCAAAGTCAGAAACTAGGGTTCGCAGTAGTTCTTCGCTCATCCCCAAGGCTGATAATCCGTGCAGGTGAACTTGGAGAGCGTACTCGCTATTATTTGATTGGGAAATAGCGACGCCGACCATTTCTTTAAGCGTGCGGGGTAAGTCTCCTTGCAGGATTGTTCCCCGGAATTTTTTCCAATTTGCTTCTAATATGTCAGGGTTGATTGCCATTGACTTGAACAGGTTGGGGACGATGCCAAACCCCAAGTCTGTCAATATTTCTTCGTACACTGCTTTGGCTTTAGGATCTGTAAGTTGCTCGTATTCTATAAGTGGAAAGTGTGTCATTGTTGTGTTGAACTTGACGGCAGTTAATTTGGGTTGGGATTTAGGTATTTGTTATGTAACGCCACTCAAAGGGCGACCTTACGAGCTATCTTGGCTTTAGTCGGATTGATGAAAAATGCACCGCTGTCAGCAAACCGCGAATCATGAAAATGAGCGAGCAACAAATCTGATTATTGAGGCTGGATTAAACCTGCAATTATAGCAGTAACCGGAGCCAAGAAAATTATGTTGCGATCGGGTTATAGTGCTAATCTTAGATGTTTCCAATGGCTGCTGTCAAGTATGGGCAATTCATGAGGCGCGACGGTGTGAAATCTTACCCAAACTATTGAATTAGATAATGCTGTTCCGTTCGCTAATTTTTAGGCAAAAAACACTGTTCGATCGATCGCTCCGGCTCCACAAATGCCCTAAATCTTATGCTCCGGCGCGCGTACAGGGGAAAAACAAAACGCTGTGCGATCGAGTTTATTGAATTAATCAGAAGCTCGATCGACAATCCATGCCCCAGATAAGCTAGGCTAACGCCTGCGACTGGAGTTATTATGGGTAAACTGTAAACTTCTATCATTGTCGCTGCATTTGCTATGAACCCTGCCCTGACTCAATTTGGCGCTCAGATGTCCCACCTCACGGGAGTTCGGGCAATTATGAAAGATATTATTGAAACTCTCAGAGCCGGCAGCGGGCAGGAGTTTATCAATTTGAGCGCCGGAAATCCGGTAATTTTGCCGGAAGTCGAGCAGTTGTGGCGCGACTGCACTGCGGAACTTTTGGCCAGCCCGGAATACGGCGAGGTTGTTTGTCGCTACGGTTCCAGTCAAGGTTATCAGCCGTTGATTGATGCGGTGCGGACGGATTTTAACCAGCGTTACGGACTCAATTTGACCGATCGCAATATCCTAATTACTCCCGGAAGTCAATCGATTTACTTCTACGCAGCCAACGCTTTCGGCGGCTACACTACACCCCCCCCATCCCCCCCTTACCAAGGGGGGGCTAGGGGGGGTAGCCTTAAAAATATCGTGCTACCGCTGAGCCCAGACTACACCGGTTACGGCGGCGTTAGCTTGATTCCCGAAGCGGTAGTCGCCTGCAAACCTACCCTCGATATTGATGCGGCTGCTCACAGGTTCAAATACCGCCCGGATTTCAGCCAACTGTCGATCGACCAAACCACTGGTTGCGTCATTTTTTCCCGTCCCTGCAACCCCACCGGCAACGTTCTCACCGACGACGAAGTTAAGAAAATTGCCGATTTAGCAGCCGCTTTCGACGTGCCGGTGTTCGTGGATTCCGCCTACGGCCCTCCGTTCCCGTCCTTGAATTTTACCGAAATGACGCCGATTTTTGGCGGCAATATCGTGCACTGTATGAGTTTGTCGAAAGCCGGATTGCCGGGTGAAAGAATCGGAATTGCGATCGGCGATGAAAAAATCATTCAAATATTAGAATGTTTTCAGACCAATATGTGCATTCATTCGCCGAGATACGGACAGGCGATCGCAACTCGTGCCATTGCTTCCGGCGCTCTTGCCGACATTTCCATCAACGTAATTCGGCCGTACTATCAAAGCAAATTTGCGATCGTAGAAAGCACCCTAGAACAAGCAATGCCGAAAGATTTGCCGTGGTTTTTGCACCGGGGCGAAGGAGCAATTTTCGCATGGTTGTGGCTGAAAGATTTGCCAATGACTGATTGGGAACTGTATCAAGAGTTGAAAAAAGTCGGCGTAATTGTCGTGCCAGGAAGTTCTTTCTTCCCCGGTTTGCGGGAAGATTGGCAGCACAAACATGAGTGTTTACGCATCAGTTTGACTGCAACAAATGATGAGATTGAAACTGCCATGAAACGCTTGGCTCAAATGGTAGAAAAGCTTTATCAGTCAGTTGACAGTTGACAGTTGGCAGTTGGCAGTTGGCAGTTGACAGTTGACAGTTGACAGTTGACTGTTAACATTCCCAATACTTCGGGTACGCGGTTCCTGAGCGACTCGTGCTGATCGTAGCCGGAGTAAGTCGAAGGGCATTACAAGTTACCAATTACCAATTATCAGTTACCGATGATAATGACCGAAAGCATCCAGGATACCGGCCACGTGATTCATCCGTCCAGAAATAAAAAACCTGTATCCGATGAAACTTGCCCCCCGAATTGATCTGTGGGGTCAATGCTTTAATCTAAAATCTAAAATCTAAAATCTAAAATCGATTGACTTCTTCCTTGGCAGATCGACTACAATTTAAAAAATAATTAGCAGCGCGGTGGGTTATGGCAGTGCAATTACTCAAAAGGTTGTTGACCGTAGAAGAATATCATTTAATGGGCAAAGCTGGTATTCTTTCCGAGGGCGATCGGGTAGAACTGATAGAAGGAGAACTGATCCAAAAGGCAGCAATTGGAACTCGTCATGCTTCCTGTGTGAGACGATTCCTGGGACTGTTCAGCGAAATTCCCAGTAACCGGGCTTTTCTGGATGTGCAAAACCCCATCCAGTTGAGCGAGCGCACCGAACCTCAACCTGATGTAGTATTGCTGAAACCCCGGGCTGATTACTATTCAACAGCACATCCAGTACCGTCAGAAGTTTTGCTGTTGGTAGAAGTATCCGATAGCACGGTTGATTGCGATCGAGATGTGAAAGTTCTGATTTACGCTCGATCGCTAATTCAAGAAGTTTGGCTAGTAGATATAGAGGCACAATGTTTAGAAGTTTACCGCCAGCCAACTCCGAATGGTTACAGTTTAATCCAAAAATTTTGGCGGGGTCAACAAGTTGCGTCGCTCGCCTTTCCTGATTTGGAAGTGAATATCGATTTCGTACTGGGATAGATTCGGATTATAGGTTATAGAAAACATTCCCAAGTCCCCATTTTTCAATTAAACAACCCGATAAACAAAACTCAGAGTTGCCCAAACATTCACATCCAAAGCCAAATCATCCGTTGATATCCCCACTTTCTGTACCCCCGGAATGCTAGCCGCGTGCAAATCTTCGAGTACCGCCCGCGCCACCTTTAAAGGATTCAACAACACTCGAATTGGCAGGGCATCCCTCGTTTGCTGCATTTCGGCTTCTATTGCAGCCAGAGTTTGAGCGAAGGAACTCTCACTAAATATAATCATAGTTTCCGCAAGTCCGATCGGCCCCGATACCGCCCACCCGCTCCCCCCAGCCGCCGGTAGAGTCAAATTCTCCCCAGGAGCGATCGCCCGCGACATAACTCCCACAGACTCTTTGCTCTCAGCGCCGATCGCTGACAGCCGTCCGGCGCTGTCCGAGCAAAACACCGCAAAGTAAACCGGGCGATCGCTGTCGTTATACAATCTGTAGCGAACTCGGCTGCCCTCTGGCAAACTTAGTATATGAGCGCTTGCCGATTTCTCACTTTCCCCGCTCAGCGGTTCCAGCCGATAATCACCGCCGGCCCGCACAGGCTCTCGCTGCGCCACAGCCCGCGCTTGCGGTGCGGTAGTTGCCAGAACCGCCCGCACCTTCAGGCGCGAAGACCCCTCATTGGCTGTCAGCCGCAGCAACTTCCCAGCCTGCAGCGCTTTCAACTGCGGAGTCAAGCGCTGCACCGCCACCTTAACTGCTTCTCCCCCGTCGCCCTCAGTATCGGGAATCAGCATTTGAGCCAAAGAAAACAAACCGTAACGGCTTTGATACAAAGCAGGCTCGTGAGCCGAGACTGTTTCGGCTAAAGTTGTTTCCGGGACTCTGCCGAACCGACAGTCAGCCCATTGCTCACTGCCTACCGCCGAAACTTGTGGCACAGTCGCAAAGGCGCTGGTAGCGTCCACGCGCTCGATGCGTTCCAAACCTGAGTCCAAAGCTACTGTCAAACCGATGTTTCGTGGCAATACCCGAATTTCTTCCCTCACCAGTTCGCCGACTGCTAATTGGCCGAAAGTTCGATCGAACCCGTCTAAAACTTGGGCTTTAGCAGAGAGGCCCGTGCGTCCCCGCAGCAAAAGCCTCGCGCCCTCGGAGGAATCCACTGCAAACACAGAACCCTCGGAGCACTCCAAAACCGAGGGCGACAACCCGCCCAGCCACAACTGCACAGTTTTGCCCCCCTCTTCCACCGCCGTCACAGCGCCGTCAGATGCAGGGGAATTGAAGATTAAATTTGAAAAATTCACCGCCGGCGCGGTTGTTAAATCGTGATTAAGAATTTGCGGTTGCTGCGATAACCCCGCGATTTGCTCGACATTACCCGCCGCGCGGCTGAAACTGACGCTGAAGCTGCTAGCGGGAGTTGCCCACCACAAAGTTTGGGTGAGGGCGTAGGTAAACAAACCTGCGGTAAATCCGTTCCACTCTTGTTCGGCGGCGAGTTGGGAATTCGCGCCTGCGGCAAGTAGGGCTGCCGCAGGGCGGAGATTTGGGCGGGATCGGAGGTCTTGGGCAAACGTTAATTCTGCGAGGCCCGGCTCGCCGATGGTGGGGCGGGGGCGGGAGCGAATGCGAAAGTTGCCGTTTTTTGGGAAACCCCGATAGGTGTAGCTGGTGTCGAGGATGGCGATCGCATTTTCTGTCGCGAGCGATCGCACCAACAGCAACAGCGTTTCCTCTAAAATATCGTTCACCGCCCGGTTTGCTAACAGCGGCAAAACATCATCCGCCGGCACCAAACTGTTTTGCATTTTTCCAGGAGACTCGGCCAAACTGACTCGGCTACCGCGGCCGCTAAAGTGAAAAACTACCACGTCACCGGGTTTTGCTTGTTCGCCCAAGTGAGTCACAAAAGCCGTCTCGATATTTTCCCTCGTAGCTTGAGCGTCAGTCAAAGTCAAAATGTCCGAGGGCACAAACCCAAACCGATATATCAGCAGTTCCCGCTGCATTTCCACATCCGTGACGCAGCCGTGCAGGGGCGAGTCTGGATATTTGTCAACGCCAACCAACAAAGCCAATTTCCTGGCTGTCGGCTGCGCTAAAGCTTCGAGGTAGCGCGAGCCCAACGGCAGCCACAAAGCCTCGCTGATTCCGATGGTGGCCAGCACCCGGCCAGCTTGCTGCAAAAATTCCCGCCGCTTGAGTCCCATTTTTAAATAGCTTTGAATTTTAAGCGTTGAATTTTAAGTTAAATTCCCCTCACTAATTTTAGGGGAATTAATTAGATTGTGACTGTTTAGGATTAAGGGAGTTTTTAAGTTTTAACTTTTGAGCTTTAAGTTTAAAATTTCCCATTTAAAACTCAAAACTCAAAATTCAAAACTATGCAGAATGTCGCCCACACCAATCTTCAAGATTTAAATCTCGTAATTGAAAATATTCATGGCCTTGGCTAATTCTGCGGCGACTTCCGGCCGGGAAAACTGCGGCGGCGGCAATTTTCCAGCGCGCAGCATTTCCCGAACTTTGGTTCCCGACAAATGCACCCGTTGTTCGGGAGTGCTTGGGCTTGTTTTAGTTGTAGCCATTTGTTCCGTCAGTTTGCAATAGAAAGCGTGCTCGAATTTCATCGGCACAATTCCCAATTCTCCCGGCTCAAATTCATCAAAAATATGTTGGGCATCGTAAGTGCCGTAATAATCGCCAACTCCAGCATGATCGCGCCCCACGATAAAGTGAGTGCAGCCGTAGTTTTTGCGGATTAAAGCATGAAAAATTGCTTCTCGCGGCCCGGCGTAGCGCATCGCCGCCGGATTAATTGCCAAAATTACGCGATCTTTTGGGTAGTATTTTTCTAGCAGAATTTCGTAGCAGCGCATCCGCACGTCAGCGGCGATGTCGTCATCCTTAGTCGTCCCGACTAGCGGATGCAGGAACAAGCCGTCTACTGTTTCTAAGGCGCATTTTTGGATGTATTCGTGTGCGCGGTGGATGGGGTTTCGGGTTTGGAAACCGACTATGGTTTTCCATCCTTTTTCTGTGAACAGCATTCTCGATTTCGCCGGGTCAATTTGGTATTGGGGAAAGCGGACATCTAGTTCGCGTTCCAGCAGCCAAATGTCGCCTGCGAGGTTAACGGGCCCGGATTTGTCTACTACCTGGACACCCGGGTGTTTGAGGTCGTCGGTGCGGTAGACGTTGAGGGCTTCTTCTTCTTTACTGTAGTGATATTTTTCTGCAAGTTCCAAGAGCCCGACAAATTTGCCCGCCGGGGTGTCGAGGCGCACTAAAGTTCCTGCTTTCAGGGGGGCGGCGACTTCTTCTGTTACCGAGAGGGTGATGGGAACCGACCACGGAAGGCCGTTGGAGAGGCGCATTTGTTTAACGACCGATCGATAATCTGCTTCGTTCATGAACCCTTTGAGGGGACTCAGGGCGCCGATGGCGATCATTTGCAGGTCGGAGATCGATCGATCCGACAACTGGACTCGCGGCAGGGACTCTGCTTTATCGAAAAATTCTTGTCTCTGGTCTAGTGTGGCAATGCGGTTGACCAGGGTGCCGCCGTGAGGGGCAATGCGGTCTGAATGCTGGCTCATGTCGATTTGAAGTTGTGGGTTTTAGCTGCCAGAGTATATCCTACCAAAGTATTGTTACAATTAATTAATTTTCCTCCCTCAGTCGGCACACATGGTTTTTAATGTTGGTATCAACCATAATTTATTCCGCCACTTATGACACTTTATAATTTATTAGTGAAATCTATCGATTTCTGGCAAGAGCATTCAGGCTTGAGCAATCTCAAAACTCATACTATTTATTCTAAAATCCTCGGCTCTGACTCTTTAGTGATCGATTTAGGCGCCAATGTCGGTCAATTTAGCGAAGCGATAACTCGCGAATTCAATTGTAGGTGTTACGCAATAGAAGCAGTTCCTTCTGTGTATTCTCAACTCCCAGAGAATGGCTTAGTTAAAAAGTTTAATTATGCTATATCAGACCGAAATGAGCCATTAAAAATATATGTTTCAGATAATCGAGAATGTAACAGTATTAGTCAGGAAGCTGCTAGTGTCTACGGCCTTCAGGGAGAGATATCAGTGGATGGTATCACTTTAGAAACTTTTCTGAACAACCAGAGCATCGAGTTAGTTGATTTGTTGAAGATAGATATTGAAGGTGCTGAAGAAGCCGTTTTTAACTCAACTAGCGATGCCACGCTCTGCAATGTTAAGCAGATAACTATAGAGTTTCACGATTTTATGCCAGGTTCTATTAGCGCTGAGGAAGTTAACAAAATTACCAACAGGTTAAAAAGATTGGGTTTTATCTGTATCCCATTTTCATACCTGTTCCCTGACATGGATACCTGTGACTTCTTATTTATCAATACGAATCGATGTAAAATTCCGTATAAAGACTGGCTGGGTTTTCAAATGATTAACTTGCTTCTAACAATAGAAAAAACTAAGTCATCTCTACTCCGTTCCGCTGGAAAGCGCGAACAAAGTGTTGCCAATTAGCGCGGTGAATAAATTGACGGCAAAGTCGATAGGAATCCCATTCAAATCTATCACTTTTATTTCTCTACAATCAGCTCTGGCAGGCAATCAAGCAATTTAGTGCCGGGCCCCTGGATTGATTCCTTCGCAGACTCAGGATGGGAGTAATCCCTAGGACGGGCTTTTCTTAGACATTTCCGTGATAAATTCGACAATTGGTGTATACGGGAATAATTCACCTAACCAAACCCAATATGTCCACATATGTACCACCAAGAATCGCTATTCAACGACTCGGAGTATGTTCAAAAACACGCTTAGCGGTGGGA
>NZ_JAUBUJ010000034.1:0-74002 GCF_036705405.1 Microcoleus sp. B13-B6 | reverse complement strand
GGTTCTTGTGGGATGGGCGCCCCGCCCGACCAGAATGGGGGGGCGGGACGCCCATCCCACAAACTTGTGTAAATTATTTAATTCGCGATCCTTATCGCTGAATCTAATCCCACGATTGTAATTGCACAACCCAATGCTGCACGAAAGCAGAAATGCGATCGCGCCGAGTTTCAAAAGTAGCAGCAATCCAGATAAACACAATCCCAAAAGCCAAACCAATCGCCCATTTAATCAGCGGATAATCGAATATCAGAACCACCAACTGATAGAAAACATTGATTAAAAATACAGCCGTTCCCACAAACAAAAACGCCCGAACTCGCAACCCCAAACCCGCTGCAATAGCCGCCAAACTAAAAGCCCCCGCAACTAAACCGTGGCTTTGCTGAGTCAAAAGAGGCATCCCGCAAATCAGCGCAGTTGCGAGCATTCGCAGAGTGTGGCGCAGCGGTTTTTCTGCTGGTAATTTGAGAGTGCCATCGAACTGAGCAATGTAAAGTAAAGAAAGTCCTAAAGGAGTAACATAAAACTCTGGCTGAGTCAATCCTATTTGCCAGAACCACCGCAGCATTATCCAGTCAATTATCGCCACACTCACATAGGTAAAACGGGCTTCCTCCCTTTCCCAAGCCAGGAAAAAATAGAAGGTAGCAGCTATCAGCAAGCTAATCGGATAAAACTTAGCCGGACTTTCCAAAATAGTAACTATTGGAATCAGCGAAGCAATTACCTGCCAAGGTTTTTTTGACCAACCCCAGTTGTCCCAAGGCAAAATGTAAATGAAATAGGCAAATAGAGAAGCGAGGGCAACTTTCCAAGGCCCCAGCGGCCCGGAAATATACTTAACTAAAGGCGTATTGATCCAATAAAGCCGGAGGCCAAAGGCTTCTACCCAGCCCAAGTAAATCCAAATTTCTGCCCATTGGCGATCGAGATTATTTCGCCCTTGCAAGAAAGCATATTGAACTAATAAAGCACCAGTGACTAATCCTAAAGTTAAGCCGGATTTAATATCATTCACAGAAGCCCAAATCAGCAGCAAACTGCTCAAAACCCAGTGCAGGTGAGCAAATATTTTTAACTCTGCATTAGTTAAATGTAAATAATTGCTGAGCCAAGGAGATAAAATGCGATAGATATATGTTAAAGTTGTGCCGAGAGTTGCCAGGACAATTAAGCCATCTCCAAGAGTTCCTCCTGGTGTTTGAAAAAGTCTATAGAGTAGCGATTCGTAAGCAGCAACGGAGACGCCAATTAATCCCAAATAAACCAAAGGTTTGAATTCTGGTTCCCGCCTACCAATGCCGATCGCAATTAAAGACGCACCCAACACAGTTAAACCAGTCCAATTCGCAAAACTGTGCGATCGGAAAGTTAAACCCAATACGCCGTAAACCAAAGGTATAAAATGAATGCTAGGTAAAATTGTTCGATCGCGGTGGCGGCGCCGCCACACATCACCCAATAATTGAGTAAACAATCCGAGAGCGATATTAGCAACTGCCAAATTAATCGTAGTGCGATCAACAAAACTCAAACCCACTGCTGTCAATAACTCCAAACTCCAAGCCAAAGCATAAATTGCCAGAGGGGAAAGTTGCCGTAAACTTCGGAAAATAATCGCAGCCATTATCACCAAAATAGCAGCCAAAACTTCAGTAGAGGGCGGGAAAGTCAAGCTACTGGCTGCGTAGAGTTCATAGGAATAAAAAGTAATAGTTGTTAACAGCAAGCTTGCCAGTAAGATTGCCCATCCATCTAAAGCTCGATCGTAAATTTCAGCTAATTGAGAAGACTCAGGTAAACGGCTGGAAAAACGAACAATCATGCTGCGAAGCAACCACAGAGACAAAAGAGCGATCGCCCCGGCAATTGCCCAACCCCAACCCGACACAAAACCTAATTGATCGATCGCCGCAGCTACGAAACTCAAGCCAAATCCAACTCCAATTCCCGCCGCTGGTAACTCGACTAAATAGTAAGTATTAACCAACATTAATCCGGCGGCAAAACCCAAACCAATTAATCGATATCCCGGAAAAGTAAAAATTATAAATTGTGCAAATATTAAGGCGATCGTACTAAAGGTACTGGCAACTTGTTTGTGAGGAACCTCAGTAGATTTAGCAACAGCAGTCAAAGCCAAAGGAGTCGCCAGCCAGAGCAAACTCCACTGAGGGCGATCAGTGGCCGTACCCGCAATCACATAATTTTGCAACAAGACAAAGCTAAATCCTGCTAATACTAAGCCCAGATACCAGGAACTTTGGAACCATGCAGGATGCCAGCGAAAAAATGCAGAGTTTTCTCGGAAACTTGCCGCTTTCATCACGACAAAAAATACCCATTCACTCGCCATGAATATTAATAATATTGCCGACCAAATATTGGGTGTCTGGTTTGGGAAAAATAAGTCAATTGCCGATGCGATCGCGCCTAAACCCATAATGTGAGTTAGGGGAACCAAAATTGCCGGATTTCCCTGTTGTTCAGCCGCAGAAGCTGGCATCGAAACTCGCCGGGAATTATCGGGAATTACGTATTTCCAAGTGATCCAACCTAAAATTAAAGTAGAGACTAATAAATTGAGCGATCGCCAAAACGGATTGACAAAACTAATAACAGTTAAAACACTCCCCAAACCGAGAGCAACCTTTTCGCCAAAACTCGCAAGTTGAAACTTTCGCTTGCGGTAGAGCCACTGCGCTGCACTTACCATTAAAATTAAATAAGGCAACAGCAGAACACCCCAAAAAGCCCAAGGAGTTTCCTGAGAGTTTGTAAGCTGAGTTAAAAATGCGGCAACTTGTGTTTTAATCCCTAAAGGAAGCACTCGCCAAAACAGCCAAATACTCTGAAGTCCCACCGCCTCCAGCATTACCAAATCAAACTCTTGCCAAAACCGCACTAAACGGTTATAAAAAAACCAAACAGCCAATCCGCTAACTGCGATCGCCTGTAGCGGAATGTCGCGAAAACAAACCAGGTATCCCAAACCCAACAAACCCATTCCCGCTAATTGCCATTTAAAAAAGTTGCTGGGATTTGGCTGGTCGGATATATTGTTTTCAATAGTCCCAGATTGCCGGGGTTGCTGCCAATCCAGCCATGCTAAAAGCACGCCACAAATCGCCAAAGCTAAACCCATTTCAGCGATATTTACATCGTTGACAAATATCGCTCGACCCAGTAAAATTCCTAACGAATAAGCTACTAAAGCCGCTTTTTTGTAAGTCAGAAAATCTCTACTCAAACTGAAAGCAGCGGGGAATGTTTCAGTATTTCCCCCACGTTGGATAGATTGCAATCGTTGTTGCTGAACTTGATAAACTGTAGTAGCAGCAGTTCCCACTGTACCCACATAAACCGCAGTAAGGGAAAAGCCTGCCAATGCCCACCAAGAGTGCAAATAACTCAATCCCAAGTGATTTAGGGCGATCGATCGAGCGATGTTTGTTCCTGAAAAGCTTTGATATTGATATTTGATAATCCGGGCAGTTATCCAAGTCAAAATAAGTGCCGCTGCGATTGCTACCGCCCAATCCCAAGGATACCGCCACAATCCAAAAGTATCCATCGCCCAAAAATTGATCGGCACTAGCAACAGCGTCACTTCTTGCAAAGTTTGAGCAGTCAAGTGCAAATTCTGCTGTCTGTTTGCCCAACTGCTAATTGCCCAAAAGGTTAAAGTATAAGCTAACAAAACTCCATATTGTCCGGCGGCAGGAAATCTTTCCCACTGACTGGCAGCTAAGACTCCAGAGGAGACAACTACCATGAACACTCCTAAAAACAACAGCCACACCACGCTAATTTCTGCCATTAGTGAGTGCAAAATTTGAGCGATAAAATTAGGGGTTTGAGTAGTTTCTGTGGGCCTAGCAACGCTTTCTCGGCTGCTAGGTACTGCTTTTTGCGTTGATAAGGCAGGTACTTTTTGCTCGGCAATAGGATCTCGCGGGTTTTCAATTTCAGAAAAATCTACAGCGGGATCTCTGAGTGGGCAGACTAAATACTGTCGGCACAATTCCTCAACCTCAGCGGGCGAAAGTAAACCTAGCCGCAGCCACGCATCTAAACCTGTCAACAACTCAGGATGCGACGCTAAGACGCTCAATTCAATTTTGCTCGATCGACCTTTGGGAGACGACATTGGCTTAAACTTGTACTAGCTACCTTCAAGCTATAGCCTAGATTAATGTCGAGCTAATTTGACAACATTCCGCCATCGAAAGTGGCACAATAAGTATTTATAACTAAAGAACTGTCGCAGCCAGTGTCAACCGGTGAAAAAATCCCGCTGATGGGCCTAAAGCAGCGTGCCTCAGCGGTGAAAAACTCCAAATTAGGACACAGCAGCGGTTTCCTTACCGATCGACATATTGCAGCAAAGTGTCTACACTAGCATTGTGGTCTATGAAAGAAAACAAATGTTTGAAGAGGAGTTTTCCATCTGCATCCAAAACAAACTGAGCAGGCAAAGGAGCACCTAAAGCCTGACCGACTTGATAAGCCCGAAAAACTTGACAGCCTGGATCAGAAAGCAGAGGCATTTTCAAGCCTAAATCTCTAACCACTATTTGGCTTTGGCGATCGTCGGTACTGGCAACCATCAATAATTCTATATTGCGATCGGCAAATTTTTCCCAGTTTTCATTCAAAGCTTTAATGTGAGGAAAACAGAAAGGGCAATATTGCTTTTCTGTAAAAATCCGCGTAAAAGCCAGAACTACCGGCTTATCGCCCCGATAATTCGACAGCCGCACCAATTTGCCATTATTAATATCCGGCAATTCAAAATCTGGCGTCATCTGTCCCAGCTTCAAAACATTACTCGCCGGAACAGGCAATAAATTTTGGAAAAACCGCTCATTTAACAAGCCGCTAAAATTAGTAGAAGTCAGCATATTTCCTAATTGGGTAATTGCTAATTGCTAATTGGTAATTAAAAATCCGCTTAAATAAATGCCTCTGCGGGTACGGACACGGCAGCGCCGTGTCCCTACAAATATAATCGGCTTAAACCGCAGCAAAGAATACCTTAGACTTGACAGGATCGGGAGTCATGGTCTTGTCACCGGGCTGCCAGCCGGCGGGACAAACTTCATCGGGGTGAGACTGGACGTGTTGGATAGCTTGCAGAGTTCGGAGAGTTTCGTCCACATTGCGGCCGAAGGCAAGATTGTTGATAGTAGAGTGTTGGATGATGCCTTCTTTGTCGATGATGAACAGACCTCTGAGGGCAATGCCTGCTTCTGGGTCGAGGACGTTGTAGGCCGAACTAATTGTTTTTTTGAGGTCAGCAACTAAGGGATAGTTGAGGTCGCCAACACCGCCAGATTTGCGGTCTGTTTGTATCCAAGCGAGGTGAGAGAATTCACTGTCAACGGATACGCCGAGGATTTCGGTATCGATTTTCTTGAAGTCCTCGAAGCGATCGCTAAATGCTGTAATCTCAGTTGGGCACACAAAGGTGAAGTCCAAGGGGTAGAAGAACAGGACTACATACTTTTTGCCTTTATAGTCGGACAGTTTAACTGTCTTGAATTCCTGATCCACTACGGCTGTCGCTGCGAAATCGGGTGCAGCTTGACCAACCCGGAGGCATTCACTGGTCATAGATTTTGTTTCCTTTTTTACGAACTGTTACAAATATATCATACTCATAACGACTACAAGTATCTTCTCGATCGATCAAAAAAATACGCTCTCAAATTTGAGAGCGCAGTTTTTTTGATTAAATAATGGCTCAGGCGGGATTTGAACCTGCGACCTTGGGCTTATGAGTCCCCTGCGCTAACCACTGCGCCACTGAGCCAAATCTACTTCACGATTTACTATCGTAGCACGGTAGGGCTAGCTATGTCTTGTTTTCAAACAACACTATTTCTAATGACTTGACGTAAAAGTTATGAGTTTTGGTAATCATTCAAAACCCATAACTTCCGACCTGTCGTTACCGAGAAGCGCTGGACGCATCGTCGGGCAGTAAAGCCATTGGGTTGATAGCACCCTGTCCGGGGGGATGAATTTCAAAGTGCAAGTGCGGCCCGGTACTGAAGCCAGTGCTGCCCATTTCTGAAATCTGTTCCCCTTGAGCGACTCTCTGACCCTTTTGCACCAAAATTCGGCTGTTGTGGGCATAGACAGTCTCAGTGCCGTCAGGATGGGTAATTTCCACCAGATACCCGTAGCCGCCGTCGTTCCACTGAGCATAGGTAACCACCCCGTCTGATGCTGCCACAATTGGCGTGCCGATCGGCCCTGCAATATCAATTCCCCTGTGCATCCGTCCCCAGCGCCAACCGTAGCCAGAAGTCAGAACGCCCTTAGACGGCCAAATAAACCCGTTAGCCGACTGTTGTTTGCCGTTAGGCAGATAAGTATCAGGGCTCGAAAGCGGAGGCAGTTCTGGAGAAACCATGCGTCCCAAAGACGGGTTGCTCAGGGGGTCGTAACCCTCGGCTCCCAAAGGAGCAGTTGCCACTACCGGCTGTTCCAGAGTGCTTTTTGGCGTCAGGTTGATCGGTTGCAGTTCCGCTGCGCGAGCGGGGTCTAAACGCTCTTGCTGCTGCTTCTGAACCTGCTGGGACCAGGCTCTCGATGGCGGTCTGCTGATTTCATTCTGCACCGCCTCAGCATAGTCGGGGGTGTAGAGATATGGATTGACACTTGGCATATCCTCAGACGGGTTGACCGAGGGCCCGTCATTTGGAGCCAGGGACACCGCATTGGCGCCGATCGAATTGCGCGAGGCACGATATTCCTCTCGCAGCCTGACAACTTCTGCCCTCAAGCGTTCGGAATAAGGGTTGAGAGCTTCGGCGGTGGGGAGAGCCTCCGAATTCGACTCTGGTAAAGCGCTAGTTCGATCGGCATTTGAACCCTGGGCGCTAGTATTTGCCACGAAGCCGATCGGCTGCGGGTATTCTCCCGTAGCGATGGCGGTAGCCGTTGCACTGGCTGGCAAGGGCAGGGAACTGGTGTCAACTGCACCTGTAAATGTTGGTTCGCCTTGAAGATCCAGCTTCCGTGGATCGCTAATGGTTTGGGAAACTTGAGCCAGCGGAATGCTGTTAATTTGGGGAACCATCGGCGCTGAAATATTGTTCAGACCTTCCAGGTTCTCCAGGGGAGAAACAACAGGCACTTTGGGCGCGGGGGCTGCAACGCCAGCACCGGCTATTTCCGAGGTAGACGAGCTGGGGTTCAAAGATGCGGGAACCGAACTCGCCGCCCAGACAGATGTAGAGTTGGAGGCCGAATAAGAGGCTGCCGCCTGCACCCCTGGATTTTTCAACCCCACTTGGGGAATTTTGAGCCGTTGATTGACATTCAGCAAGTTGGGGTTGCCGAGCTTGTTGACGGAGATCAGATCTTTGGGCGATACGCCGTGACCTTTGGCGATCGCATCTACCGTATCTCCCGGACGCACGCTGTAGAGAACCTCAGCCGGCCAGGCGGTACTTCCTGCAGGGGGGACTAGCACAGCCGAGGGCAAACTGGGTGTTGCCAAAGACTGTTCAATTGACTCGAATGCTCGATCGGGCGATGCTGCTTGACCTCCCCCGGAATTGGGAAGTACATGTGTGGCATCGAGGTCAGGAATAGTTGTCCCAGTTGCATATCCGGGGGAGGTCAGCGTCGGTGCTGACTCCGGCAAAAATGCCGCAGGTGTAGATAAATTTGCTCCCCCCTCCGACCCGAACATCGTTCGACCCGATTCTGTGGTGCGGTTTTCCTGTTTTTTCAAACTGTCGATCGCCCCGTCTGCATTCGGGATGTCGATCGAACTTTGTTCCGGTACCATCGTGACCCGCGGGGTCGCTGCGGTTGATGGCAGCGCTGTCATTGCTGCACTATCAAATGGCTCGGAGCCAGTCAGATTTAACTCTTGTTCGGGATTGACCGTCGCTGCGCGATCTAGCGAAGCCGATGTGCTATAGCCGGCGTTCTGTTGTGGTGTGGCTTCCGTCGCAGTCGGAATTCTGAGCTGTTGGCCAACTTGGAGTATGGTATCGGGTTTGATGTCGTTGGCCGTTGCTAGTACCAACGGTTCAACTTGATAATCCCGAGAAAGCTCCCAAAGGCTTTGCCCCTCCTGCACCTTAACCGTCGCCGGCTCAGAAGGTGATCCGGGCTGTTCGGCCCTGGAACCGTCAACTTGTGCGGACGTAGCGGGCCCGTTGGCCGATACTGGCTGTACTTCAGCGGTGGATTCCGATGTCGGTGCGAGTTCAGACGCGCGAGCGCTGTCTCCATTTCTCGGTAACAGGATGCCAGAAGCACCTACCGATATTGCCAGCCCGATCGTGGCGAGAGAGCGAACTCTGCCTGTGCTGAGCGTTGTCTGTTTGGATGGTTCCGCAGAACCGTCTCTGTCGATTTCACTAGCCTGAACAGGCTTAATTTGGGGATATGTTCGTTTCAAAAAAACGACCTCCTACTGAGAAGCGCTAACTGTCCTTGGAAACACTCAAGGGGATCGCATGACGCTGAATTTAAATCAACAAGCAAAAATATTCTGATTGTTGACAGCTATCATGCTTAGGCCAGATTACCTTGCTTTTTTAATTTAGACAAGCTCAAACCGTCAGAAATTTTAAAATTCTCGGTCAAACCTGCTGCAATTAACCCCAAAAGCCTTACACCGCAAGAGCTGGAACGAATACATAAAATCTTCATTCCCGTAAGGCTCTGAACTCTTACCTATTATCCGACTTTAGGCTAATTTCCGGACAGGCTACAACCGTATATTTACTAGATATAGTGTTCAGACCTAAGCTGGTGCTCGCTGACGCCCTAAATCGCTAAAATTATTTATTTTTGTTGCTGAATCCTCTTGTAGTCATTTGGTGTTGCTGATAACAATCTGTTTTTGAATGAATAAAATATATTAATGTCGGCTATCTAGATTTTCACCCCTTTGATACAAATTTCTTATATTTAAATGGAGATTTGGCCGCCTCCGGCAGCTATTAAATCTCTATATATTTATGTGTTGATAATGATTTATCCCAGCTCGCCCAACTGTCGTTTAGCCTCAAATAAACCCACAGCGGCGCTGACGGAGAGGTTCAAACTCCTGACTCCAGGCTGGCTCATCGGAATAAAAACTGTGGCGTCGCAGGCATCCAAGACGAATTGGGGAATGCCTACAGTTTCCGAGCCAAACATCAGCCAGTCGCTGGGCTGAAATTGGAATTGCGCGTAATTGCATCGCCCGCCAGTGCTGAATCCGATCGCTCGTCCCCCGCGCTGCTGCCGACAAGCCAGAAAAGCCGCTAAGTCTTCGTGGCAGTGGAGATTGACGTAGGGCCAGTAATCTAAGCCTGCCCGTTTCAGGTAGCGATCGCTAATTTCAAACCCCAGCGGGCCAACTAAATGCAGTTCCGTGCCTGTGGCAGCGCAAGTGCGGGCGATATTGCCAGTATTCGGGGGGATTTGCGGGTGAATCAAGACAAGTTGGGGCATGAAGCTAATTAAAAGCGAAAAATACAGCTCTTGGGAAATTTATAAAACTACCCACAGGTAGATATACCTTATAGCTTTTATTTATAACCTTTGTCGAGCTCCATTGATTAAATATTCTGATTGGTTTTTGGGAGGTGCTCTGCAACTTTTGACAATTCCCGCATCCAGGATACCCGCCACGTGATTCATTCCGAAAGCAGACTCAGGACCCAGAAACAAAAAACCTGTATCCGATGAAACTTGCCGAACGTATTTATCTCGCGCAAGTCAATCTAAAATCTAAAATCTAAAATCTAAAATCGATTGACCGGGAGGTTCGGGCTATTTGTATTGGCTGAGTACGCATAGCCAGGGGCTAGTGAAAGCCCCCGTTATAATAACCGCCGATACTTCAGGCAACTAACTGGGCGCACAAGTTATCTTCTAGCTCCCATTCTTGGTGAGCCATCCCCTGAATCCCTTGCAGAATAATACTGCGGGTGTCCGAACCGCCCTCGTGTAGCTTTAACCACTGCTGGGCCGTGTTGCCTTCCCGGAGAATCTTTTTCAGTGGCGATAGAAAGCAACTAAAGCCGCGTTTTTTGGCTATAGGCCACACTTCGCGGTAAATTTCCTCAATCCAATCTCGTGCCAGAATAGTTCTGCCGTCTTGCCAGTGGGTAAGTTCGGCATCCAAACTTTGCCGGGATGCAGCAATTTCGTTGGCGTCTGTGAGGGCAACTAAGTCTTCGTTGCGGGTGGCCGCCGACAAGGTGCTGAGTTCTAAAGGGTCTAAGCTGGGGTCTTCCATCATCTGCCAAATGCGAGCTTCTAGCAAGGCAGTGATGGCTAACAAAGCCAGAGGATTGACCTCGAGGTCGCAAATTCTCAGCTCGAGGCGGTTGAGACAGTAGGGGCGACGATCGCCATTTGGTCGCACTGCAGACCACAAATGGCGGACGTTTTGCATAGTACCGAGTTCTAGCTGTTCTTCAGTCCACTGAATGTAATGCTTGTGACTTTCAAACAGGGGGACGATGGCGGGAGTTTTGGGAAACAAACCCCACCGAGTGGAATGATAGCCCGTGACTTCGCCGTCGAGGAAGGGGGAAGAGGCGCTCAAGGCAAGGTATAGCGGTGCTTCGACGCGGGCGAGGCGGATGGCGCGCATCAGCATTTCTGGTTGGGAGATGCCGATGTTGATGTGAATGCTGGCGGTGACGACTTTTGTGCCGTAGGTTTGCTCGATGTAGGTGTGGTAGGGGTTGTTGGGATCGGATCTGTAAAATCGATCGCTCCCTCCGAGAGACAAGGTACTTCCCGGCAGCAAGGTATAGTCGCCCAATTGTTTGAGATACTCGCGCAGCCGGACTCGCGGCTTGACTAAGGCGCACAGCAGGCGATCGTAGCTGCATAGCGGGGCGGTCGTGTACTCCACATTGCGGCTATCAGGCTCCCGCACAAATCCCTCTAGATCGGCAACTATGCGATCGGAGAGACCGACAACCTCACCTTCGGGAGTGCCGGTATACATTTCTACTTCAAAGCCTTTTGATAGCAGCACGTTTGTTCCTCAGCTAAGTTGAGTGCTAGTTTCTAGTATCCCAAAAATTGACCTGTTCATACTATATTCCACGGGGCAGAGTTGAAATTTTGCGCGACTGGCACTGAAACCGTGTTTTTCGGCCCCCGCTTTGTTTGAGCGTTGGTTTCCTAGTTGGGGGCCTGCCAGGACAAATACTCCCCTGGCAAAGAGTTTCCGAGGCGGTTTTAGAGTCATAAAGGCTGTTTGTTCGATCGCGCGCGGGCGTGTTTTATTCGGTATTGGGGGCGATCGAACTTATGGTGAATAGAACCCACCCCAGCCTCAGTTCGACATCTGTTTTCTGCCTTGAGAGGGATAGCCGCAGATATATCTTGGGTGCGATTCTAAAAGAGGGCTCTGCAATATTTTTGAGCTATTATTAACCCCTAAAAATCCCTGTGAAAGAGCAAGAAAGAACCCCTCCCAATTTTTGGAATATGCTAAGCAATTTAGCCTTAGTCCGGTTTTTGCTTTTATTTGCTTCTGGTTGGGCTGGACTGCAACTTTTAGCTTACTTTGAAACAGCAGTCGCGGTTTTCACTATTGCGGCACTCGTGGCTTTTTTGCTTAACTATCCGGTGCGAACTCTCCAGAGATTTTTACCGCGAAGTTTAGCTGTCGCCTTCGTTGTCTTGCTCACCATTTTAGTTTTTGGCGGTCTCACCGTCACCGTAGGCGTCACTCTTTTATCTCAAGGGCAGCAATTAATTGACAGCATGACTGAATTTGTGAATGCTCTGGCGCCTCTGTCCGAGCGCATCGAAGCATTCCTGCGGGCGAGAAACCTGCAAGTTAACCTGCGAGTTATTGAGGAACAACTGCGAAATCAAGCTTTGGCTGGAGTTGTATCGAGTATTGCTTTTTTACAAGTATTTTTAACCAACTTATTAAATTTAATATTAATTATGGTAGTGGCTTCTTTCATGTTACTTGATGGAGAGAGGCTGTGGCTGTTAGTTCTCAAATTTATACCTCGACACCTGCATAGGCGTTTAAGTGTAACAATAGAAAAAAACTTTTTAGGATTTTTTCAGGCGCAAATCCTGTTAATGTTATTTTTGACAACAGCAAGTTTTTTGATTTTTCTGCTGTTAGATGTGAAATTTCCCTTGATTTTAGCCTTTATTATCGGATTGTTTGATTTAGTTCCAGGGATCGGAGCGACGCTGGGGATTAGCTTAGTTTGTTTTATTGTATTGTCTCAAAATGTGTGGCTAGCTTTAAAAGTATTGGCAGCTTGCATTGTTTTGCAGCAAGTTCAAGACAACTTTATTCATCCGAGACTCATGCAAAATTCTCTTAACCTCAATCCGGTAGTGGTATTTTTTGCACTGTTAGTCGGAGCAAGATCAGCAGGACTTTTAGGCATATTTCTCGCTATTCCGCTAGCGGGAGTGATAGTTAGCTGGTTTGACATTGAAGAAATGCAAGCGGAAGGTTAATTGATGGAGCCATCCCATTTTATATCTAATCAGGCTGACAAATTCAGTTTTAACTTCCCGACGAGAAGTCCCCTGATTCAAAAAGTCTCCTGGGCCCAAAGCGCAACTAAAAGTAAAGAGAAAAAAGCAACTTAGGATACACCTTACTGCGTAAAGTTAATGAATAAATTGCAAGTCAGTAGGAAATCTTTCTTCTTCTGGTTCTGGATCATAAATGTAATCGCAGTCAAAACGCAAAGCTTGAGAGTGGCGGCTGATAGAAAATCCGCAATTACTCACCATTTCTGTAGTAAAAGTTGCCATGACTAACTCAATGAGCTTTCTGTAGGAAATGTTAGGCAGTTGAACGTAATAGGTGCGTCTGGCAAAAAAGATTCTCTCATCTTTCGGGAGAATTATGCCATTAATTCTGTGTGCGTGTTGAATCGGCTTGATATAGGTTTCAATAAACTGCGACTGATTTTTTTGGAGTCTCGCTAATCTTTCGTGTTGCAACCAGCTCATTTGAAACACAATTTTAATAAATTCAAAGCCCAAAATGTAGTTAAAAACATTATTGCGTTCTTCTGTACTCAAGACGAAGCGGAGGGCCGATTCTAAATATTGGTCAGTTTCTCGCCGCGATTGTTGAGCTGAGTGGATATAAAATTGTTTGATGTAGCTTCTTAAATCTGATTCGTTTAATTGTTTTTTGACTCGAAATCTGATTAAATACTCTTTGACTCGGTGTAGAGTATCTACATCTTCAAACATTTTTGAGACTAAACCGTCGGCTGTATAATCATCTAAAAATTCTGCTTGCAAGTCGGGAGTAGATGCACACAATATGTAGCAGAGGGACAAGACATAGCGCCGTTGGTTCCAAGGCAAGCTTTGGGCCCAATCTTTAACTTCTACAGGGAGTTTTTGGAACACGGTATCAGTGTGGGAGAGTTGAGCAAGGTCGGCATATTTATGTTTTTGTTTAATCATTGCCTGAAACCTTATATTAGTAAGTATACAGAGTAATAGATCGCAGAGGATGGGAGGGGGAAGCTGCGACGGAGGGTTGCAAGTTGTTCTGTCTTATTTTCTTGCCATCTATCTAAATATACATTCTGTAGGGAACATGGGGCGTGATCTGTCTCACACTTGAGCGAGTTTTAAATCACAAATGCTAGCTCTTCGCATCACATTTGGAGGCTCCGAGTGCCACGGATAAAACTTCTTCACGTCACCGACGCAACAGTGGGTTTCGTTGAGGATTAAGTCGGGTGATTCATCAGTTTTTGTTAGCAATGATTACTGAGATCAATCATGAACTTGACTACAAGTATTTTCCCGGAAAATCAGTGCAAAGACTTAACTTTTTGCAATGCTATCGTGCAACCAGTACGACAGTGGCTCGATAGCATTGCAGTGGGGGAGCCATCAGTAACTCAGTGGTGTGCCAACTTATACTCGCCCGATGTTGTTGGGAGAGAGATATTCAGTTATGGGGACACCATCTTTTCTACATACCGCCTATGTACAAGCTTAATCCTGTGTATGAGGAATTCATGGGGTTACGCTTTCGCTCGCTCTCATTTTTGGGCGGGGTCAGCCAAAACAGATACAAGTTTCCCACAAGAGTAGTGAGCAACCCAAAATTTTAGAGCCTAGTTCCAAATCCCAGATGTATCTGTGGAGTATATCTAAAATCTAAAATCGACTGAGGTATGCGGCGAAAATGTAACCCTGCACTACTGATTGAGGGGTGTCATACCTCGATCGCCCATTGATATCAATTATTTATGGGGTCTATCGATCTGGTAGTTGCGAGAGCCATAATTTAAGCCATAATTGTTGATAATATCAATGGATGCCTCTCGATAGGAGTGGGTATCCATCGTGGCGCTTCAGCCAAAAATAACATCAAACGGTAGCAGCAAAAACAATAACTATAAAAATAATTTAATAATCTAGGTGGGATGAGGGAAGTCAATATGTTTAACGCAACTGAACTGCTTATTAAGGCTTTTGTCAATCGGCTGATTGAAGGCTACCGCCACACTTACGGCGGGTTTAAATCTGACTATGGCGAGATTATTGCTTGGGTGGCGAGTATGGCTTTAGAAAATATTGCTAATAGCGATGCTCTTTACCATAATGTCGAACACACTATTTTAGTAACATTGGTGGGACAAGCAATTCTGGGGGGGAAGCACATCCGCGAAGGGGGTGTTTCCTGCGAAGATTGGTTGCACTTCCACATTGCTTTGCTATGTCACGATATCGGGTATGTTAAAGGTGTTTGCCGACAAGATAGAACAGATTTAGGACTGTATGCGACGGGAATAGGTGACATGAAATTAACGCTGCCTCCGGGGGCCACGGATGCTAGTTTGATGCTTTATCATGTCGATCGCGGAAAAATGTTTATTGACGAGCGTTTTGGCGGGCACAAACTGATTGACGCTGAGCTGGTTAAGCATAATATTGAGCTGACTCGTTTCCCAGTTCCTACAGATGAAGATTATCAAGATACTGTAAATTATCCGGGTTTAGTTCGGGCTGCTGATTTAATTGGTCAGTTGAGCGATCCGCGATATTTGCAAAAGATTGCGGCGCTGTTTTACGAGTTTGAGGAGACTGGGCAAAATCGGGTTTTGGGCTATCAGAATCCGGGGGAGTTGCGGGATGGTTATCCGAAGTTTTATTGGAATGTGGTTCATCGGTATGTGAAGGATGCGATCGGCTATTTGGAACTGACGCAGCAGGGAAAACAAGTTGTTGCTAATTTGAGCGCGAATGTTTTTCGGGTGGAGCATTCTCAGGTTCCCAAGTCGGCGGTGGCTGTAGTTAGGTAGGGTTTGTTTGGGTGGATGTCGGGCGATCGTTCTTTTTTGGGATAAGTAAGTCGCTCTAATTAAAAGTAAAACGCTCTTCTTTTATATCGCCGCAGCACTTAAAGAAGTCGTGGTTCTGGATATTCTTTTTTTTTAGCTGGGCTTGCTTAAATCTGATCTTCACCCTGCAAATATACTTACACAGGCTCAAAAGCCTCTCATCACAAAGGTTTCAATTGTTAAGTAAAAAATTGTGTACCCATGTAGATGATTGATATCTGTTTGCGATCGGCAATTATATTGAATATACAACAATTGAGGGCGATCGCCTGCGTCAGCTATTGCTGATCAATGGGTACAGATTTTCAGAGCAACAGTTGCATCCTTTGTAGAGTAAGAGTTTTAGGACTGTTAGTACATTTGTATGGGCGAAGTCCAGTTTAATCGGATCGCTGAATGTCTGCACATCGCAGGAAGAGTCGCCTGAGTTTTTGCGGGGAAAGCGGCAGGCGAAAATGGAGGCTATCCAACGCTTGCAAGCAATAGGATTGAGCGATGAGCAAATCGCGCAATGTTTGGATCTGACGCTAGAAGAGATTCGACAAGTCGATTTGACAGAATAGAAGATAGAGCAAGCGCTAATGGCTGATGGACTTCATTATCGATCTGCTCAAGCTTGGATAGAGCATCCGATATCTAGTTTTGGTAACTCGCCCAATCCATTTTCCCACTGGGTTAAAATAATAGGTAAGTCATTTTAAAAGAGATTGGTCATGACATTCATTAACCCCAAAACCGATTTTGCCTTCAAAAAAATATTCGGTTCCAACGAAAGCAAACCAATTTTAATCAGCTTTCTCAATGCCATGATTTATGATGGCAACCCCACCATCGCCGACCTAGAAATTATCGACCCGTATTTAGCATCGAGAGTTCCGTATCTCAAAGACTCTTACCTGGATGTCAAAGCCAGGCTTGCAGGAGGCGCAACTGTAATTATCGAAATGCAAGTTTTAAATGTAGAATCTTTTGCGAAACGGGTGGTTTACAATACTGCGAAAACTTACTCGACACAACTGATTCGCGGTGAAGGTTACTTTAAGTTAAAACCTGTAATTGCTTTGACAATTACTGATTTTGAAATGTTTGACAATGACGGAGAAGTAATTTCTCACTTTGTGTTCAAGGAGAAAAAGCGTTTATTTGATTATGTCGATCCAGAGATTGAACTGATCTTTATCGAATTGCCCAAATTCAATAAACAATTGGATGAGTTAGAAACTTTGACTGACAAGTGGATTTATTTTATGAAAAATGCTCCCAGCTTGGAAATAGTGCCGTCAACAATGGAAACAGTATCGGAAATACAGCAAGCCTTTGCGATTGCCAATGAAACTAATTTGAATCCAGAGGAGTTGGCAGATTTAGAAGAACGTGAAATGTTTATTCTCGATCAGCAGGGTGTCTTGCTCAAGGGAATTGAAAAAGGCATTGCACAAGGCAGAGAACAAGGCATCGCAGAAGGCAGAGAAGAAGGCAGAGAAGAAGGCAGAGAAGAAGGGCTCGCACTAGGAATGCGAGAAAAAGCTCTGGAAATTGCTAGGCAACTTCTCAATGTCCTTGACAATCAAACCATTAGTCAAACTACTGGTTTGAGCGTTGAAGATATCCAAAACTTGCGGGAGGAATAGAAGGAAGGGAAAAAGTGCGATCGCACGATTAGTAAACCTTTTCTCGCTACTAGGCTCAGCCTGGTAGCGTAGGTTTTTGAGGTTCTGCCTCTTGGATTGAGAATGACGCTAAATATTAACTCTCATCCACTTAATGCTCAAGGATGAGTCTGCCCTCTGTCTAAAGGAAGATTTCATTAAACGAGTAAATTCCGTATGATGCTGTAAAAGTCAGTCAGAGGGGAAAGCTATCTCCGACTCTAGCTCCGCATAACTGACAAATCTTACTATAATCAAAAAATACATCTCATGACATCAGTCACTCCCAATCAAACTTCGTCTCAATACGAAGTTACAGAATCAGAAGAAAAAATTGAGTCTCTGGTAGCAGAAGTTAAGCCAGAAAGCGAAATCGATTTAGAATTCCTCTACACCAGAGACATTGAATTCCGACAAGAAACAATTTATTTCATTGTAGTCGATCGCTTTTACGACGGCGACCCCGAAAATAACGAAGGCCCAAACCCAGAACTTTACGATCCAGAAGGGAAAGATTGGGGCAAATATTGGGGCGGCGACTTGCAGGGAGTTATCGACAAACTCGATTACTTAAAAGATATGGGAGTTACCGCCGTTTGGCTGACTCCACTGTTCGAGCAAGTTGAAGCATTATTTGTCGAACAAGCTGCAATTCACGGCTACTGGACTAAAGATTTCAAGCGACTAAATCCCCGCTTTATTGCCACAGGCGACAATCCTTCTATTAACCAAACACAAGAAAGTAAAGATACGGTATTTGACAAATTAGTACACGAGTTGCACCAGCGAAACATGAAACTCGTGCTCGATATTGTCTGCAATCATAGCAACCCTGATTTTAGCGGGAAAAAAGGAGAACTCTACGACGACGGCGTAAAAATAGCTGACTTTAACGACGATGAAGATAACTGGTATCACCACTACGGCGAAGTCAAAAACTGGGAAGATGAATGGCAAGTCCAAAACTGCGAACTGTCGGGTTTAGCAACTTTCAACGAAAACAATATTGCCTACCGCAATTACATTAAGTCAGCAATTAAACAATGGCTGGACAGAGGTGTTGATGCTTTGCGGGTTGATACAGTCAAGCATATGCCTATTTGGTTTTGGCAGGAATTTAATGCTGACATTTTAACACACAGACCTGATGTTTTCATTTTTGGCGAATGGATTTACAGCGACCCTAGAAACGATCGTTCTGTGGAATTTGTCAACGAGTCGGGGATGACTATTTTAGATTTTGGTCTGTGCGTGGCAATTCGAGAAGTATTGGGGAAGGGTGCGGAGGCGGGATTTAAGTTAGTCCAAGATGTCCTGAATTTGGATCACCGCTACTACGGGGCGACGGAGTTGATTACTTTTATTGACAACCACGATATGCCGAGGTTTCAGTCGTTGAATCCCGATCCAGAAATGCTGCTGTTGGCGATAGGTTTAATTATGACGACTCGCGGCATTCCCTGCATTTATTACGGCACCGAACAGTATCTGCACGATGATACAGATGGGGGAAATGACCCCTACAACCGCCCGATGATGGAAAAGTGGGATAGTGATTCGCCGATTTACCGAGCTGTGCGTTTGCTGTCGGGATTGCGGCGGCTGAATCCAGCTATTTCGATGGGGAGTCAGTGGCAAAAATATCTAACTCCTGATGTTTATTGTTACGTGCGCCGCTATCGCGATTCCGTGGTGTTTGTAGCGATGAATCGTGGCAATTCTGTTACAACAATTGAAGAGGTTGATACTGAGCTGCCTGATGGAGAGCATACGGAGGTTTTATCGCGCCGCAAGTTTGAAGTTAAAGATGGGATGCTGTACAACTTAGAGTTGGGTTCGCGGGAAGTAATGATTTTTAGCCGCGTCGGAGAGCGAGTTAAGGCAAAAACTATTGTGCGCGCGCAACTTAACAGCGTTAGAACTCAGCCTGGGGAAAGAATTGTGGTGATTGGAGATTGTCCTGAACTGGGGAATTGGGATATTAGTAAGGGTTTCCCGTTGGAGTATATCAATACTAATACTTGGTTTGGGGAAATTCCTTTTAATGAAAGTGCCGGGAAGTTGATTTCTTATAAGTATGCGCTGCTACGGGAAGGACTCTCGCCGCTGCGAGAAAATCTGGTTTGTCGCCGCTGGGTTTTAGTTTCGGAAGGGACGGTGAAATGGCGGGATAAGTGGGCGAGTGGACGGGAGTCTTAATAGTTTTGATTTCGGAGTTTTGGGTGAAACCGTTTTAGGCACAGAAACCGGGTTTGATGAAAGAAAATACTTCCTTAAGGCTTTCGATTATCTTTTTGAAACCCGGTTTATTTACTAGGTACGTAACGGCTGTGAGATTTAATTAGGAACTGCAACTCATAATTCATTACTTTTTAAATATGACTTAGGTAATAAATAGTGGGGCTTTTTATCTATATCAGTAAGGTGTGCATTGTGCATCCTGCGGACGTTATTTATGGTGCGCCGAGGCGCACCCTACAGTTTTATTAAAGCGATCGCAACTTGTGGGCTAAAACATCGACATAACGTTCGCTACTGTGCGGGTTCACAACCATTTCTTAGCCCCGCTGCGCTTGAGATTCAGCTTCTTGAGGATTTTTTAGCAAAGGGACGATCGCCTCGCGCAAACCTGCTGCATCTGGCACATTTACCACTTTAGCAATATCCGGGGCCGCTAAATAATCGACCATACCTTGAGTCCGAGTAATGACAACGGGTCACTTGCAAGCCATTGCTTCCAGTAAAGCCGTACCTCCAGCAGCATATTTATTGTCCATCAAACAAACTGCAATTACGTCTGCATCGCGGTAAAGCTGCACTAAATCTGGCCATTCATAGAATTTGCGCGACATATTTTCTGGCATAGTATCGGGGAAAGCTTGCGATAAAGCCTTAGCATCTTTAGAAAAACCGCTAATTTTTACCGAAAACGCTGCTGATGGTTAGGAAACCGCGTTGATCGACACCTGCGCGCAAATCCTGTACGAATCAAAAACAGTGACACACGCCGATCGATTGCAAGGACTTAACTACCAGCCGAGAAGTCCCTCGGTATATTTAGAGGGGATTAATCTGAGCGCTGCGCGAAGTACCCCGTTGGGAATTACCGCAGGGATGTCCAGAAGCGTCGGGTGTAGGTACGGAAACCGACAATTAGACATTGCGAGTACCTTTAACTTTGATGTACTTTCTAAACATTAAATCAAAAGAAATGGTACATTAAGGTAGGTCGAAAAAAAGAAGTTAAAAAATGCAACTCACGTACAAATACCGCCTCAAACCCACGAAAGCCCAACTAACAACTATTGTGGCTCATTTAGAACTCTGCCGTCGGCAGTACAACTACCGACTCGGCGAAAGATTTAGGTGGTGGGAAGCCACGAGAACACCTATCAACGCCTGTCCCTTGATTGTTTCGATAGTCCCGATTGAGGAAATTTATCAAAATATTCCCTTGACTAGAGTGCAAACCAGGGACGGCAGAAAAAAGGATGAGTCAGGCAATCCTTTGACCAGGAAAGGTGATGTTTTCTCAAACATTGAAGGCGGATATGTACAGTGGCAGACAATACAACTGGCTGATCTGAAAAACACTAAAAAGCTATTTCCTGATTACAAAGTGCTGGATTCTCAGGTTTTGCAAGATGTCGTCAACAGAGTTGAAACTTCCTTTTCAAATTTCACCACCCCCGACAAAAACGGCACTCGTCGAGGGAGGCCCAGATTCAAAGAGCTTCACTACTACAAATCTTTCACTTATCCTCAATTAGACAACTTAGATATTGTCAAGGACGAGCAAGATAGGATTTGTATTAGCCTCGCCAAAATAGGTCAAGTGCCTATGGTTTTCCACCGTCCAATACCAACAAACTTCAAAGTTAAGACGGGCACAGTTATCAAAGAAGCGGATGGGTGGTATATTTCCCTGACGCTAGAAGATAAAAGGGTTCCCGTAACGGTTGCAGAAATTCAACCGACGGTCGAAAATACTATTGGTATCGACTTGGGAGTCACTAATTACGTTTATCTTTCCAGTGGCAAAAGGGTAGAAAATCCTAGATTCTTGAGGAAGTCGGCCCAGAAATTAGCAAGACTTCAAGCGAAGTTAGCTAATAGAGTTAAGGGTTCTAAGCCTTGGAAAGTTATCAAGGACAAGATTTCCAAACTCCATCAGTTTGTAGCGAGAGCTAGATTAGATTTTCAATTCAAAACTGCACATGAGCTATTCGGTAAATGTGATGTTTTAGTTGTTGAAGATTTGAGCGTCAAAAATCTGACTAGACGTGCCAAGCCCAAGACTGGTATTGAGAATGGTAATTTGGTTTATTTACCGAACAGCCAGTCAGCAAAAAGTGGCTTGAATAAATCCATTCTTGATGCGGCTCATGGACAATTCGCCAGCGTTCTCAAATATGTTGCTTGGAAGTTAGGTAAAACTGTTCTATTTGTTGACCCCAAAGGAACTTATCAACATTGCTGGAACTGCCTCAAAAAAGTGCCGAAAGAATTATCAGAGCGGTGGCATTGTTGTCAGTGTGGAGAATCCTTGGAGCGAGATAAAAATTCAGCCAAACTCATAAAGAAGATTGGATTGAGTTACGAAAGTGGCGGGGGAACTCCGTCACTCAAAAAAGCATGAGAAAAAAAAGGAAAAAGAAGCCTGCGGTCTAACGGTACTCCGTTGACCGTCAGGTTCGTTCACGCTTTTATGCTGAAGTTAGCTAAAGAATTTATGTTTAACCTCATGTATATTTCTCCAGAGCAAGACCAAAAAATTCGCTACACCCTGCGCGAGTGCGGTCAAGAAGCTTACAAACTCGCAGCCGAACCTTTTGAAGTGTCCGAGAAAGGGCCCAACGACTACGTGACGAGTATAGATCAATACCTAGACCGACAACTATCGGCAGCATTTAGCGCTTTGTTTCCTGAAGACGGCAGGATCACCGAGGAAAACGTCGCCTCCAGAACAGCTTACGGGGCCAATTACCAGCGCCTCTGGTGCATCGATCCCCTCGACGGGACTGAAGAATTTATTCGGGGAAAGCTGCACTACGCTTCGATGGTGGGGCTGCTGCTGGAAGGGGAACCGGTGGCCGGCTGGCTCTACGCCCCGGCTTTTGACCAAATGTATTTTGGTGGCAAAGATTGGGGATTGTTCCAAAGTGTGGGAACCCAAGCGTCGCAGCCGATCGCGCTATGCAAACCCCCGGCCCCGACAGCGGAAAATTGTAAAATTGTTCTCGGAGACAAAGACCAAAAAAACTACGCCCGGGCGATCGCCCAAAGCATCCCCGGAGCAGAATTTTACTCGCTGGGCAGCTTTGGCTTAAAAGTGATGGAAGTTATATTCGGTCGAGCTGGTTTGTACCTGTATCTCAACGGCAGAGTTAAAGTGTGGGATACCGCCGGCCCTCTGGCGCTAGCAAAAGCAGCCGGATTGGTTTGCTGCGACTTGCAAGGTCAACCGCTGAGGTGGACTAAAGATGCGATCGAGCCGGAGACTCTGGCCCACACGCAGTCAATCGCGATCGGCTGGCCAGAATACATAGAACCTCTGTTGGACAAAGTTCAACAGGCAGTGGCAGGCTTGTAAACCCGTTTAAGATTAAAGAATCTGTCAATTTTACGTGAACCGGGCCTCTGCACCCTTATCATCAATTAAAGGAGCAACGGATTGTTTGTGTTCCCAAACATCGATCGTTCCCTAGCTGTTGGGTATCGCCTAATCATATTTCCCACCTCCGCGAGTTTGCGTCAGGAACCTCAGCCCCGACGGCGTGAGGCTTGGAAGAGTAATCTGACAAGCCATTCTGACGGGCCTAAGTCTTAACTGACTACGTTTTTTGAGTCACGACACTCCTTGAATGCGAAGCCAGTTTTTCGCTCTGTCGCTGAAGGTTAAACAGCTCTAAGGTCACTGGGGCAGTGCTTTGGGCCCAACAAGCTCTTAAAACCTTGGCGAGGCTAACATCACCCCGAAAGGGAGGCTCGAAAGAGCAAAACACTATGCGTACAGGGCCGGGAAGTTTGAGGCGGTAATTGTCCCGCTGAAAGTGCAACACAAAAGCACACCGAGCCAACCAGTCCCAAGGCGGTAGTAATCAAAAAAAGACAATATAAAGCCGTCCTAGAAGGACGGAGTTTCTACCCATTTTTTTGATGAAGACAGAAGCTTTCAGTGAGCTATTCCCTCTATTTAAGGGTGCTAACCCAGAAACCTTGGGAGGGCTGCTATCAAATGCCGTCAAGCATGAGTATCCCCCGGGCCGAGCTGTGGTGATGGAGGATTCTTGGGGCAACGCGATTTACTTTGTCGTGTCTGGCTGGGTAAAAGTCCGGCGCTTGTCAAACGATCGAGCTGTATCAATGGCTATTTTAGGACGGGGTGCCTTCTTCGGCGAAATGGCCATTCTGGACGAATCTCCCCGATCGAATGACGTACTTGCTCTATCGCCCGTGCGACTTCTCAGCGTCACAGCTCAGCGATTTATCCAAACGCTGTTTAAAGACCCGCAATTGCACCACCGGATGCTGCAACTGATGGTGCGGCGGCTCCGCCAAACCAATCTCCGCTATCAACTCCGAAACCGCCAGCCAGCGGTTAAACTAGCAAATACTTTAGTCGAGCTGGCAGAAAACTACGGTCAGAAAACTGCTGAGGGCAAAGATATCTTCAATATCCCTTATGAAGACTTAGCGGATGTGACAGATATCACCCTAGATGAAACCAGCAAAATTATGGAAAAACTCGATAGTAAAGGTTGGATCAATATCGATCCAGACCGCGAAACTATCCATTTGATCAACCTCAAGCACTTGATTAATTTGGCAAGTCAATGACTGATGTTACTTCTTTGGATACCTCGTCCGCTGCCGGCAACCGTGAGGGGCAACTAACAGCACCGACAATTCAATATTCGGTGGCGATGCCCAATCCTGAATCCCATCTCTTTGAAGTAACTTTGCGCGTGCAAGGTTGGTCGGAGCCGGTTCTGGATTTAAAAATGCCTGTCTGGACTCCCGGTTCTTACTTGGTTCGAGAGTACGCCCGCCACCTGCAAGATTTTAGCTCCCAGGCGGGCGATCGAGCTTTACCTTGGCGCAAGCTCAGCAAAAATCACTGGCAAATCGAGACCGATTCGGTGTCAGATGTCACGGTTTTCTACCGCATTTTTGCCAACGAACTGACAGTGCGAACCAATCATTTAGACTCGACGCACGGTTATTTCAATCCGGCGGCTTTGTGCTTTTTCTTGCCCGGTTTTGAAAGCAACTGCTACACCGTAACCGTTGTGCCACCGCAGCCCGAATGGCGCACCGTTACGACTTTGCCACCTGTTTCTGGCCAAAATCTTACTTTCGCTGCGGCGGATTTTGACACTCTCGTAGACAGTCCTTTTGAGATTGGCTGTCACGAAGTATACGATTTTGAAGTGATGGGAAAAGCCCACCAGCTAGTTGTTTGGGGAAAAGGCAACTTAGAACCAGAACGCACGATTCGAGACATCCAAAAAGTGATCGAAGTCGAGGCAAAAATGTTCGGCGGTTTGCCTTACGAACGCTATGTGTTTTTCCTGCATTTGTCCGGCTCTGGTTTTGGTGGTTTGGAGCACAAGGAGAGCTGCACTCTCAACTATCCGCGTTTTGGTTTTCGGGCTAAGGAAAAGTATGAACGCTTTATTCAGTTGGTAGCTCACGAGTTTTTTCACCTGTGGAATGTCAAGCGCATTCGACCGAAAGCTCTCGAAGTATTTGACTACGAAAAAGAGAATTACACTCCTTCTTTATGGTTCTCTGAAGGCACTACCAGTTATTACGATTTGGTCATTCCTTTTCGAGCGGGTATCTACAGTGTGAAAGGTTTTTTCCAAGGTATGGCTAAGGAAATTACTCGCTTGCAGACGACTCCGGGGCGGAGCGTGCAGCCTCTGAGCGAGTCGAGCTGGGATGCTTGGATTAAACTTTATCGTAGGGATGCTAACAGCGACAACTCGCAGATTTCCTATTATTTGAAAGGGGAAGTTGTTTCGTTTTTGCTCGATTTGTTGATTCGAGCCAAACACGGCAATGAGCGATCGCTCGACGATGTGATGCGTTTGATGTGGCAGCAGTTTGGCAATGCTAATTCTGCCCAAAACGACGATTTTGACCTGAAGTCGGGAACCGACGGCAAATCGGCGCATTTGACCTCAAACGGACAGTTAAATTCTCCTTCGCTGCCAGCAGAAATAGGCTTTACTCCCGAAGAGTTGCAAAGTGCGATCGAGTCCGTCGCCGGCATCGATTTGAGCGACTTTTTTGCGCGCTATATAGACGGCACAGAAGAGTTGCCTTACAACAAGTATCTGCAACCTTTCGGGCTGGAACTCACCGCAGGTGAAACTAGCGAAACACCTCGCATCGGTTGGACGTTGGGAACGGAAAACGGGCGGGAAATGGTTAAATTTGTCGAAGTAGGATCTCCGGCACAATTGGCCGGAATTGATGCTGGAGACGAGTTGCTGGCGATCGAAGGTTTTCGGGTAAATGCAGAACAAGCGGGCGAGAGACTAAAAGATTTCAAGCCTGGGGATATCGTCTCGGTGACGGTTTTTCACCAAGACGAACTGCGGACTTGTCCTGTTACTCTTGCCCCGCCGCGCCCGATGCGTTACTCGATCGTGCCGGTGGAACAGCCCACCGCTATTCAGAAACAAAACTTTACTGGATGGCTGGGAGTTCCTTTATCGAAATTGTGACCTAACAGAAGGTGAACGGGAAAGAAAAGACCAGAAGAAATCAAGCTCAATTCCCAATTCCGCTAGCATCCTCCTGGTAAAATTGAATCACCCGTAAATACTCAACTATCATTCAGTTTTTCGACTGACAGTTAACAGTCAACAGTCAACAGTCAACCATAATTCCGGTTGCACCGGAATTAATATTACCAATTACCAATTTTGATTATGCAAACCCCACCTCCTCCATCAATTACGCCCCGCCAGATGAATCTGCTGAGGATTGTTGCTTCTATGGCCTGGGCTGACGGCCAACTCGCGACAGAAGAAGTTAATTTAATGCTCGATCGCTTTTGCGGTTTGTTTGCCCCAGATACCGACGCACAACAAATGCAACAAGAACTGCGGGATTACGTCATGCAAAATATCCCCCTTGACGAGTTGATCGGCCAACTAGAAACTCAAGATGAAAAGGAATTAGTCCTGCAACTCGGCTATGAAGTGATTTCATCTAGTTCTCGCACTCCTGACGAACCAAAAATTAACGCTGAAGAAGCCGCAGCTTATCAAAAATTAGTGCAGTTGCTCAATCTTCCAGAGGATGCGGTCAAGCGTATTGAAGCTGAATCATCGGCGGGAGATACTTCGGAGGGAATTGTCGAGAAGATGGCTCACAAATTAGAAAAGTTCATCAAAGGTTAATTTAGGACTTGTGCGCGCTTTGCTTAGAAACCCGGTTTCTTCCTAGATTTCTCGTTACTCAACCTGGAATTTTTCGTAGAAACCGGGAATAAGCCCCCCATCGGTAAGTCTTGTTATCTAAGTATCGGAATAATATTTTTATGAGTGCAACTATTTACAACTAAAGCTGAAGGGAAATAAAGCGGATTGTGACTCCCAATTTCCAAAGATATAGTAACAAATAAACACGGAAAAGTTGAGAAGATTTTTCATCGCCGAGAACGGTAACAGAATTTGCGTGAAGCGAAGCTATCCCGCAGGGAATTGCCCTTCCCGCGCGCTGCCTTCCCCTTAACGATAATTAGGGACTTAGGCAAAGCCTAAATCCCTAATTGAGCTACCGATTTTTGGCGATGACTGAAAGTGGTATCGTTTCCGGTTGCATCCGAATAATAAAATCGAGTAAACAGTCAACACTCAACCATTCAGTTTCTCCACCCCTCCTTCAACAGTCAACAGTCAACAGTCAACAATCATTTCGCTCGTACAACCGGAATAAATATTAATCCAACCCGTCATTAGTGCGGTAACTTGCTGAGGGCGTGCCAAGTTCTGTAGCCGACAATACCATCTTGCGGTAAAGCCTTGCTCAGTTGCAATTGTCGCACGGCTACATCTGTCATCGGCCCGAAGAATCCGTCAATGGAGCCGAAATAGTATCCATTGATTTTCAAGACATTCTGAACAATTTTAACAGCATTACCAGAACTGCCCTTCATGACGATCGGCATATTCACAGGTGCACCAGAGTATAGTGCTTCCCAAGTGATAGGGCCGACAATCCCATCTTCTTTTAAAAAGACGCGGTGTTGATAGCCTTTGACGGCGTTTTGAACTTGGACGCCGAAGATACCGTCAATGGCGCCAAAATAATATGCCCAATGATATAGAAGCTGTTGTAGTTCCTTGACAGCTTGACCTGTTGAACCCATTTGTAAAGTGGGTTTGTTTACTCCAGTGGTTGCAGCAAATGCAAGACTTGATTGAGCAGTAGTATCGGCGACGAGAGCCATAGTTTCATTGTTCAAGCTTCTTTCTTCGGTGTACATAATGTGGTTCCTCTCAACATTTAAGTTTTTGTCTTTGATATTTCAGGTATAACTGGTGGGATTTGTGGATGCACAGTCACTTTTTAGAGTGTCACTCATGTGAGTGTCACTCGTTTGAGTTACCCGTTGGTTTGTCGTAACTGAGATCTTGCAGCATTCTCAATTAGCCGTAGGGGCGGGTTCGCCAACAGCCTTAAAGCTTGCAAATAGGTTCTATAAACCCGCCCGACCCCACGAAAAATCCTCTTATTGATATTGCTCCAAGATGTCAGTCGTAAGGAATGCAAGTTGTAATATCTTTATGAGGACTTCCGTTGTCAATACAAACCAAGGGCTAAGGTGCGCGGTGCACACCTACCCAATACAAAGATGCGGGGTACGCACTCTACCAACTCATGTTGATTGTTTACTCAGCAAATTCTCGCAAAGCTGGAATTAAATACTGTGTCAAAGTAAAGGCATCTACTCCTAATTCCGTCCGATCTTTGGCAGCCATGATTCCGGCTTGAGCGTGCCACCAAGCTGCTGTTGCAGCAACTGATTTGGGGGGGGATTTGCGGGCGATCGCACTTGCTAATAGTCCCCCTAACAAGCCTGTGAGAACGTCGCCGCTGCCGCCTCTGGCGAGGGCAGGGGTGCTTTCGGGATTGAGGTAGGTGATGGTACGTGAAACGTAGCTATCCCGTAGGGAATCGCCCTCATCCTTCCAACTTATGCAAACTTTGGCTCCTTTGAGCAATATCGTTGCGCCGCAAAGCTGAGCCGCTGCTTGAGTTGCGGCAATTCGATCATCGCCGGTTTGCTCGCCTAATTCGGGAAATAAACGCTTGAATTCGCCCGGATGAGGCGTGATAATTGTCAGTGCACAGCGTTCGGACAAAATCGGGACTGTGCCGAGTTGAGCGAGGATATTTAAACCGTCAGCATCTAAAACCAGAGGTCGATCGCTCTCCAGTACAGATTCTACAGCTATTGCCGCTTCCAATGTCAGACCTGGCCCTGCGGCGATCGCATCATAGGTGTCCAAATCAATTGCTATTGGCAATTGGCTAATTGCACCGCTTTGGGTTTCGGGACATCCTATAACTAATGCCTCTGGTAACTGGCTGCTCAACATCGATTTAATCGACTCAGGAACAGCAATTGACAGCATTCCGATGCCGCTAGCTCTTGCTCCCAATGCTGCCAAAATTGCGGCTCCGCTGTAGCGGCGGGAACCTGCAATAATTAGTAAGTGACCATTGGTGTATTTGTGCGAAATTGGCGATCGGGGTAACGGCAAATGCTGAGTTGCCGATGCTTTTGTAATGCGTTGTATTGCTGGCGTTTCGCCCAATATTGCTGCAATATCTGCTGTGGGAATATCAAAATCAATTAATTCGGAACTCCCGATATATTCTAAGGCTCTGTCTTGCAGAAATGCCATTTTCCACAAACCCAAACATAATGTATGTTTTGCCCTAATTGCCGTTCCCAAAATTTCTCCGGTATCTGTATGTATTCCCGATGGAATGTCTATACTTAAAATGGGTATATTTAAATTATTTATTTCGTCAATTGCGGCGGCTGTGGAATTAGTAATTTCTCGTTCTAATCCAAATCCAAATAAACCATCTACGAGCAACTCGCAGTTTGTCAGCAGTTCAATTTTATCAAGAAATGGAATATTTAAAGAACGCGCATAATCAGCGTGACTTTTCGTGAGTTCTTTTAGTTTAGAAAACGGACAGTAAATAACTACTTGGAACCCTTGAAAGTGCAATTCGCGGGCAACAACCAAAGCATCGCCGCCGTTGTGTCCGGGCCCAACCAATACGCCGATAACTGGCAATTTAGAATTAACAAGATTTTTCCCTTCTTCCCTTTTCCTTCTATCCGTTAAATCCCGTACACTGCTAGTTGCCGAACTTCCTTCCGCTTTCAAAAGCTCCTGAATGCGTCTAGCAATCAGTCCCGCGACTTTTTCCATTAAAGCTGCGACTGGCATTCCAGCAGCAAAAATTCTCGTTTCTATTTGCCGCATTTGGTCGGCGGTGACAACAAATTTTTGAATGGTCATATTAATGCTAAAATTTCAGCTAACAGCAGCAGTGGCAAGTTGTAGTATACTTGTGGTATAATAAATTAGCTCGATCGAACAAAGTAACAGTAAAATAGCAATTTCTCTCAGAATCATGAACAAGATTGTTGTAGGCCTCTCCGGCGGGGTCGATAGTTCCGCAGCAGCCGCAATTTTACACCATCAGGGATATGAAGTGGTGGGTTTAACGCTGTGGTTGATGAAGGGCAAAGGCCAGTGCTGCTCTGAGGGAATGGTCGATGCCGCTAAAATTTGCGAAGATTTGGGCGTTCCCCACCACATTGTTGACAGCCGCGAGGTCTTTCAGGCAAGTATTGTCGATTATTTGGTGGAGGGTTACAGTGCAGGAATTACGCCTCTGCCTTGTTCGCAGTGCAATAAAACTGTGAAGTTCGGGCCAATGCTTAAGTATGCTCGCGAAGAACTCGGAATTGAAAAAATCGCTACAGGGCACTACGCTCGGATTACTTACGATGCTGCTACGGGTCGCTATCAGTTGCTGCGGGCGATCGACCCTGCGAAAGATCAGTCTTATTTCCTGTACGATCTAACACAGGATTTGTTGGCGGGTACGGAATTTCCTTTGGGGGAAATTACCAAGACAGAAACTCGCAAAATTGCGGCGGAATTTGGCTTGACAACTGCTGATAAGCCGGAAAGTCAGGATTTGTGCTTGGTGGAAAGTAACGGTTCGATGCGGGCTTTTCTGGATAAGTACATTGCGCCACAAAAGGGTGACATCGTGGACAAGTCAGGGCGGGTACTCGGACAGCATGACGGCGTGCACCACTACACCATCGGCCAACGGAAGGGACTCGGAATTGCTGCGCCCGAACCGCTGTATGTGATTGAACTTGATGCTGCTGGTAATCGGGTAGTTGTGGGCGATCGCCAGTTGGCAGTAGAATCTGAATGTACAGTCCAGAAAGTGAATTGGGTTTCTGTGGCTGCGCCGACGGCTCCGATTCGGGCTCAGGTACAGATTCGATATCGATCGCAACCAGTCCCCGCTACAATTATTCCTGTAGAATCCTCCCAAGCAGAGGAAAAAGTCGGCGGTACAAGAGTTAAGTTGATTTTTGACGAACCGCAGTTGAGCATTACCCCCGGACAAGCGGCTGTTTGGTATGACGGCGATGTGCTATTGGGCGGCGGCATCATCGAAAGAAACCAACTCCCAAATTAAAGCAAGGGGCGGGCTAGAAGCCCAACCCCTACTCCCCACAACAAACCACCCACAAAAAAACTCACTCTTTGTGGAACAGGCATCTTGCCTGTTCCCAGAAGCCGACAAGAAACCTCCCACAAGAAAATTCACTCTGTGTGGAACAGGCATCTTGCCTGTTTGTGATCCCCACCCCCAAAAAAATTCACTCTTTGTGGAACAGGCATCTTGCCTGTTCCAAAAGGAAACTTATATTTCATTTCACAGGGTACATTTACCTAGCTAACTTTTTTTCCAAACGCAAGATATTTCCCCTAGCATTAGTACGGTAAACCCAAGTTTGCCTACCATCAGAAACCACAACCCGCCAACCTTCGACAATCATTTGACCGCACATTTCATCCGCTTTCGAGAGTCCTAAACAAGTATTCGGCCAACTTTGTCCGCTCGATTCAGTTACTTTCAACTTGTCAGCAGCAATGCCAGTGGAGTCCGACAACTCTCGGCGAACTGCTGCTGCTACGGTTGCGGGCAATTTGTTCGGGGGATTTGGGGGAGTCGTCTCCGCCAAATTTCCCGGTTCGGAAATTAGAGTATTGAGTGCCAATACCGAATAGCTGATTTTTTGGGGCACCGCTGCTGAGGAAAATTGCTGCGCGGTTTGCGGCGGTTGCCTTTCCAACTGAGCAAGGGAATCTTTGAGAGCGCCCGCGTTAGCTGCTGCGGTGTGTCTTAGCGCCGGATACATTTCCCATACCAGAATTCCTGTCAGCACCAAAGCCAAGATTACAGGATTGGGCTGCTTTTGGTCTCGGTTTTTATTTTTTTGAAATTTATTTGTGGAGATTCTTTTCATCATACGCCCTCTGCCTCACTTTACACAATGCGCGATCGCTCCTGAACACTCAACTGCAGATACTTACTTAGACACTATTGCTGGTGCTATTGGTTCCTTTGTGCAGAACCGACTTGACTGCTGGTGCGTGCGGCGCAAGTATTTCCTACTCGCTGCCGGCTGTTGTGTTTCAGGAAACTTGCACTACCCAGTTATTACTTAATTTTTACTTTTTGTCTCCGGGTATTAAGAAAAATTTATGCTTAAGTAAATATTCTTAAAAGCCTCTCATCTTGCGCCCGAATCTCAGTACAAATTACTATTCTGCGTCCCAAAACTGCTAAACGTGTTTTAGACTGGGGGAAGCGAGCTGAGCCAAGGATATCACAGGGATGCCTCAAATTGGGTTGCAACAGGACGAAAACGCATTAGAAATTAAATCAGCTATCGCTGATTAATTATATTAGCGTTGTGGTTTTCTAGAGCGATCGTCCCCGAAACTACTAAAAAAGTAGCGATCGCTACTTTTTTAGTAGAATATTGTTGAAATCTATCGATTATGAACAGAAAATCTCTGGGAATCCATTTAATGAATCGGCTGAGCTATCCTCAAAAATTTACCTTAATCGGTTTTCTATTTGCAATACCGTTAACCTTGGTCATGTACCTGCTGATTTCCGAAATTAACAGCAGGGTTGATTTTTCCCAAAAAGAAATCTACGGTAATCAATACCTGCGCCCACTGCGCCAGTTGAGGGAATACATACCTCAACTGCAACTCTTAAATTATCAGCCTTTAAATACAAATTTAAGCCTGCCAGATACGAGAGCCGATTTAGAAGCTAAGATGGACGCGAACTTTCAATCCCTAGCTAATACAGATCGCCAGCTTGGAAACATATTAATGTCCAGTGAAAAATTTAATAATCTTTATCAAGATTGGCAAAACTTCAAACTTCGCCGCAGCCAGTGGAGTGTAGAAACTTGCGATTTGCTATATCAACGTTTAGCTGCCGACATTGATAGACTGAGCGCTCACGTCGGCGATACTTCTAATCTAATTTTAGACCCCGATCTAGATACCTATTATCTGATGGATGCTACCTTACTGAAGATTCCAGAAATCCAAAAAATCTTGTCAGAGATTAGGCTTATTTCTCAAAAAAACAGCTTGCGTTCCTATGCCACACCTAAAGAAAGAGCGAAACTGATTACTTGGGCAGGCAAGTTGAGAGAACTTAATCAGGATTTAGCAATCAATATGGAGGTAGGAGCTAGCAATAATCCTCACGGGAATCTGCGACAGAAATTAAGCGAGGATGTGACCAAATTCAACTCCGTAGTAGAGCAGCTAACTGGGCAAATAGATAAACTGATTTATCCCACAGCCTTAGTGGAATATTATGCCTATCTCGATGGCAGCGATAGAGTTATGAATTCGAGTTTTGAACTGTGGGACGAAACTATCAAGGAATTAGACTTTCTCCTGCAAAAACGCATTGATAGTTTTGTTGCTAAGAAACGCATAATTTCTATTGTGGTGTTAATAACCTTAGCCATAGTTATTTATTTATTTGTAAGTTTTTACAGAAGCGTTATGCAAACTGTATTTGTCCTTGACGAAGCTGCAAAAAAGATGGCAAACGGCAATCTTAACCACAAAATTATTTTGGATAACAGAGATGAACTCGGGCAAGTTGTGGGTGCGTTCAACAAAATTGCCGATGCCTTAGTTGGTGCAAATCAAAAAATTACTGTTCTCAACGATCGCCTAAAAGCTGAAAATATGCGAATGAGCGCCGAACTAGACGTTACTCGCAAGATTCAGCAGATGCTGCTGCCCAAAGACCGAGAGCTCAACGAAGTTATCGGCTTAGATATTGCGGGATTTATGGAAGCTGCTGAGGAAGTAGGCGGCGACTATTACGACGTACTCCAGCACAAAGGTAGAGTAAAAATCGGCATTGGGGATGTGACGGGACACGGATTGGAGAGCGGGGTTTTAATGATTATGGTTCAAACGGCAGTGCGAACCTTGCTCGCCTACAATGAACCAGACCCAGTAAGATTTTTAAGTGCTATTAACAGTGTAATTTACGATAATGTGCAGCGCATGAAATCCGATAAAAACGCCAGCCTTGCTTTGCTAGACTATGAGGAGGGGATGCTGAAATTGAGTGGCCAGCATGAAGAAATGATTGTTGTGCGGTGTAACGGTTCTGTCGAGCGGTTTGATACGATCGATTTGGGTTTCCCGATCGGGCTGGATGTAGATATTGCTGAATTTGTTGCTGAGAAAATTGTGCATTTGCGTTCAGGAGATGTGGTTGTGCTGTACACTGACGGGATTACGGAAGCTAAAAATATGGATAAAGTGCTTTATGGTTTAGATAGGTTAATTGAGGTAATAGAGATTAATTGGCAGCGTTCGGCTGCGGAAATCAGGCACGCTGTAATTAAGGACGTGCGATCGCACATCGGCGAACAAAAAGTTTTTGATGACATCACATTGCTGGTACTCAAACAAAAATAACTACTTGCATATCCCTTCTAAAGTTTAAAATATATTCAGTGATGCCCCTCATCTCAAACTTTAGCTCTCACCTCGGTATGACTCAGATTTTCGGCGATTTCATCGAGCAGCCCGCTAGCCAAGAATACTTAATAATTGGATTTTCTCCGAGTTCGGTTCCTCTGAAGCAGCGGTGGCGGAACAACGGTTTGTCGGCGGATTTTCTGGCTGACTATCTGACGACTTTTTTTCCGGGCAACCAAGATGAACCCTCGACAATTGAAAGACAAGCTGAAATAAAAAGCGCTGTTAGCTACATTGCCAACGAGTTATTGGAAAATGCCATGAAGTTTAATGATGAAACCTCAGAGTACCCGATCGATATTAAACTGCAATTAGAGAGCGACGGAGTGATTGTCTCAGTGGCTAACAGCATCTCTCCGCAAGCTGTGGACAAGTTTCAGGCTTATATTCAGGAGTTGCTGGCCTCGGAGCCAAGCGAACTTTACCTTCAGCGGTTGGAAAAAAATGCTGCTGACGACAACTGTACCAATTCTGGATTGGGTTTGTTGACCATGCTCACCGATTATACCGCCAAACTTGGCTGGAAATTCCAGACCGTGCACCAAGACCCGGAATTAATTGCGGTGACAACGATGGTGCAATTAACAGTTTGACATACCTCCTCGTCCTCAAGGAGCGAGGATTCCTTAACGCTTCACAGCAACGCGCTACCAAAGTAGTCTTACCGTCGCTCCACGTCCGTTTAGAGTCTCCCAATGCCCGCTAGGCGACTATGTTTCGTTTTACTCAAGCAAAAAGCTTGGTGTCTTCAGGGTTGCAGTTAAGCATTGCCCCTCCGAACTGTCTAGGTGCGCTCTCATCGTAGCTATTTCAACGCGTCTTGAGCCTGTAGACTTCTCTATTCTAGCTCAAAGCCCTCGTAGAACGACGGGGTTTTAGACCCATTTCTTTGATAAGCAACGCTAGCGATCGATAATATCTAAGGTACTTTTTTTTGTGGCTATGGAAATTAATACAGAAGATTACCGGATCTGTTACGATCCAGCAACGGCAACCGTGAGTTTGATTGGATCTCTAAGACTGAGCGGGCCTGCAGAGTACGCGCCGATAGCGCAGTTGCTGGCCCAGGTTGCCGACTTGGAACCGACGAAAATTATCCTCAATTTGCAGCAGTTAGAATTTTTGAACAGTTCTGGCATCAATATGCTATCGAAGTTTATTATCGAGATCCGCAAAACAGCCAGGGTGCAAATGGCGGTACAAGGCTCTCACAGCATAGCTTGGCACAGTAGATCTTTGAGGAATTTCCAGCGCCTGATGCCTGGTTTAGAGTTGGAATTTCTATAGAAACACGCTTACTTTTTGGGTGCGAGCTATTGAGCAATTTTTTGTTAGTCGAGGCGCAAATTCTAGAGTTATGCTGGAAGAACAACCATCTAGAGAACAGCTACTTTTAGAGATAGAAAGACTGCGCCAGCAAGTGGAAGACTTGAAGGAGGAAAAAGCGGATCTAGAAATCTTGCTGGAAACTACTGCTGAACATTCCGATACGGTTGAAACTGAGTTGCGCTCTCGCGCATTCGAGGCGGTGCGCGAAGGCGAAATCAAGCTGGCTCAATTTCTCGAAGCGATTCCGGTAGGCGTGGTAGTGCTCGATTCTCAAGGCAAACCTTACTACGTAAATCACGCCGGACACCAGTTACTCGGTCAAGGAGTTTTGCCCTTAAATTCTGTTGAGGATTTGGCAGAAAGTTATCAAATTTATATCGCGGGAACTGAGACCATTTATCCTTTCGAGAATTTGCCGCTCGTCCGAGCTTTGAGGGGCGAAAACGCGACTGCTGACGATCTGGAAATTCATCGAACCGACAAGAAAGTTCCCCTAGAAATTTGGGGAAGGCCCATTTTTGACGATGGTGGCAAAGTTGCTTTTGCGATCGCAGTTTTTCAAGATGTCACGGAACGCAAAGAAGCTGAAGCAGATCGCCAGTTATTTATTAAGAAACTATTTGACCTCAACCAAAATTTAGAAAAATCCCTGGATGCCGAATCAGACTTAACTGATGCCTACGGTAGATTTGTGCCGCACCAATTTCTAAATTTGTTGGGATATGAAAGTATTATAGATGTCCATTTAGGCGACCAAGTGCAGCAGGAAATGTCGGTGCTATTTTCGGATATTCGCGACTTCACGACGCTTTCAGAAACTATGACTCCCCAAGAAAATTTTAAATTTATAAATGCTTACCTTTCGCGGATGGAGCCTGCCATTACTAGCAATAATGGGTTTATTGACAAATACATCGGCGATGCAATTATGGCTTTGTTTAGTGACTTTGCCGATGATGCAGTGAAAGCGGGTATTGCAATGCTAAATACCCTCAAAAATTACAACGAATACCGTCTAGAGGTCGGCTACGTCCCGATCCGAATTGGCATTGGCATCAATTCGGGTTCTTTGATGCTGGGGACAGTCGGAGGGAAAAGCCGAATGGACAGCACTGTGATTAGCGATGCTGTTAATTTAGCATCTCGCATTGAAGGATTGACCAAAGATTACGGCGTACCTCTGTTAATTTCTCAGCAAACTTTAGAAAGGTTGCGAAATCCGAACGATTATGCTATTAGGATTGTGGATAAAGTACAGGTTAAAGGAAAATCTCAATATGTCGTAGTCTATGAGGTATTTGATGCAGATATGCCGGAAATTATGTCGGCAAAGCTAGCAAATTTGCCTGTATATAATGAAGCTATGTTACTGTGCGATCGCAAGGAATTCCGAGAAGCAGGAAAATTATTTGAAGAGTGTTTGCGAACAAATCCGAGCGATCAGGTAGCTCGCATTTACCTGAAACGCTGTCGGGATTGGCGATCGCTCCTCAAAGGAATTTAAAGCAGCTTATACCAATTCACTATGAAGCTGCATTTAATATAACGCTAAGGATATAGTTCCAACCAGAAAGACATCAGCCTCATTTAGTGTATCTTCATAGTGAATTGGTATTACTCGATTTTAGATTTTAGATTGACTCCATATAGCAATTCTCGCATCACTTGTGAATTTCTTACTTTCTCCCCGCAGGTTCGGGGAGGGTTGGGGTGGGATAAAAAATTTACGACTCCTGTAAGGATTGATATATATCTTAAGAGTGATGACTAACCTCTGGAATCTGTCAAAGGTTTGACATACTCCCCTGCCTAAAGGCGAGGGGATTCTAAGCTCAAACAGCAATTGCAGGCACAGCCTGTCTAACATCGCCTAACTTAACGGTTGACGCCCCACCAAGGAAAACAAGCAAGTTATTTATTGCAGCGTTCTCGTCTCTGCTGTTCACCTTCTGGCAGGACGGACATCGCCATTCACGAACTGATAAATCCAATTCTTTCAGAACGTGTCCACAGTGGGAACAAGTTTTACTAGATGGATACCAGCGGTCGATAAAAACTAATTGTTTTCCTTTCTTTTTGGCAACCCATTTGAGAATTTGGAGGAAATCGCCAAATGCAAGGTCTGAGATTTTACGTCCCCAAAGCCGTTGCATTCCTTTTAGATTCAACGTTTCAAAACACAGCACGTCAAACTTATCAGTTAATTCGTGAGCCAATTTCCAGAACCAATCAGAGCGACGATTTACTACGTCCTCGTGCTTGCGAACTAGATTGAGTCTTGCTCTTTCCCGGTTAGCTGAGCCTTTCCGTTTTTTGGAATGTTGACGATTCGCTTTCTTAATAGCGCCGAGGGATTGTTTCAGGAATTGTGGTGATTCGATTTTCGTTCCATCTGAGCAGGTGAGAAACGTTTTCAAGCCGAAATCAAAGCCAGCGATTCTACTCGTCTCGACTTTGGTTTCAGGTTGTTCAACGCTGTCAACGACCACAACCATGAATAACTCTCCCAATGGAGTGCGCTTAATGGTTAAGGTTTTGACCTTCCCCGCTATCTCTCTGGAATTCCAATACTGATAAACGCGATTCCCAATTTTAATTCGATTACCACCTAAAAATTTATAGCCAGCTTGCTTGAGAGTGAACGATTTGTATTTGCGAACTTTCTTGAAACCGGGAGGTCTAACTCCTTTCTGGTGATGCTTAAAAAACAGTTGGTAGGCTTTCTCGATTCGCTGGCAGATATCCTGTACAGCCTGAGATCCAACCTGCTGCCAGAACGCTTTACGCTTTCTGATTTTAGCAATATGACTTTGAAGCTTGCTGCAATTCAAATGCTTGCCCCACATCCGGTAGTACCGTTTATGGAGTGCAATGCAATGGTTGTAGATCACCCCGGCAGCATTGATACTTCGCTTGAGATGTCTATTTCGCTTGCTTTGATATAGCTTAAACTTCAATGTTTTCATGCTAACCATGATCTCATAACGGGTAGCGATTGGGTAGCAAAATGATTAAAGAAAGATTAAGTATTCGCATTGCCGTGAGTCGGTTAAAAAAGTTACGGAGAATTGCCAAACAGAAAGAAAAAACAATGACCCAGCTTGTAGAGGACTGGATTGATACACTTAAAGAGGAAAAGCCGTCAAGCGAAGGACGGGGCTTTAGACCCAGTTCTTTGGTAAAATATAAACAGCTTTATACCTGTTACTTCTGAGGGATCTCAAAAGAGAACGGCTGAGGGCGGAACAACCAGCGATCGGTAATTTGGTGCGAGAACAGCGGCAAGCGCTGCACCTGTCTCAGAAAAAGTTGGCGGATGAATTAGGGATGACCTTTCCCACGATTAATCGTTGGGAAAATGGACACGCTACGCCTTCTGGGTTGGCAGTCAAGCAAATTTAGATATTGCTGGATGAGTTGATAATTTGCCAGATGCAACGCTTCGCGAATGCAGTAAGGCGCTGCGAGCAAGATATTTTTCGGATAAGGAGTACAAACGGTGAGTTTAGAGGGAATCAACAGCATTTTCAGAGATATTCGACTACTTCCCTATGGTGTGGCGATCCTCTCCGTGGCTGTGGCACTGGCGCTAACCCGATCGCTTTTACCGTGGCTTTACCCAACCACGACGCCCCTGTTTTTCATCGCGGTGATAGTGAGTTCCTGGTATGGCAGTTTCGGGGCTGGGTTACTGGCAACAATTTTATCCACGCTGGCAATCAACTATTTTTTTATTGAGCCGTTCTATTCCTTACAGATAGTTAATGTAGAGACAATTGTTCGGCTGGGTATGTTTTCGATCGCGGCAGGATTCATCGCTGCACTCAATCTATCGTGGCGCACTGCTCTAAAAAACGCGAAAGCAGCCTTGCAAACTTTACAGGAGGCAAGGTTCCTAGAACAAAAAGCCCAGGTTCGGGGCCAAGTAGCACAAACTGCGGCGACTGCGGCAAAAGAACAGCTAGAAACGGTACTTTCTACCATCAACGATGGGTTTTACATCCTCGATCGCGATTGGCGCTACACCTATGCCAACGATCGCTACTGTGAAATGGTTGGAATGTCGCGGTCAGCGATTCTGGGTCAGAACGTTTGGGAGCTATTTCCGGCTGCCGTTAACACCGATGCTTATGTGCAGTTTCATCGGGCAATGCGCGAACAAACACCGCTCCAGTTTGATTATCTCTACTCACCTTGCAAGCGTTGGCATGACCATCGAATTTACCCTTCGCCCAGTGGACTGACCGTTTTGCTTGCTGACATTACCGATCGCAAACAGACGGAACTCCTCCTAATCGAGCAGAAACGACTGCTGGAGTCGATCGCATTCGGGCAGCCACTAGACGACTGTCTGGCAGCCGTGTGTGACTCAGTATCCAGGCTGAATCCGGGTACCCGCGCCTGCTTCCTGCTAGCCGATGCTCAGCGGCTGATGTTTAAGAGATCCATTACTCCAGACTTTTCACCGTCTTTTGGTGAAGGACTCCAAGATGCTCCGATTAACGATTTGTGTATTGGAACCTGCGGCGAAGCAGTGTATAGCGGTCAGCCCGTGACCTGCGCCGACATTGCCAACGACGATCGCTGGTCGCAAGCATGGCGAAATTTATGCGTGGCTCATGGCATTCTAGCCTGTCATTCTCAGCCCGTGTTCAGGCAGGACAATGTACCTATGGGGTCGCTGATGCTGTGCTTTAGCGAGGCGCGGATGCCCACTGATTGGCAACATAAACTCGCCGAGTTCGGCACCCAACTTGCCAGCATCGCCTTCGAGCGCGATCGATCGTTCCAAGCGTTGCGCGAGAGCGAAGAACAGCTCCGACTGGCTTGCGAAGGCGGCAATTTGGGTTTGTGGTATTGGGATATGGAAACTGACACGCTGAGTTTGACGGACATAGCCAAAGCGATGTTTGGTTTACCCGTCAATACCGCAATGTCCATGCAGGTGTTTTTAGAAGCGGTGCATCACGACGATCGCCCATTCGTTCACAGCGTCCTCACTGAGCTAAAAGCGAATCAACCGCATACTGAAATTGAGTATCGGACGCTGTGGGCAGATGGCACCGTTCGTTGGATTTTGGCAAAGGGCGATTGCGCCTACAACGCTGATGGCGTCAGAATTTCGATGCGCGGCGTATTAATCGACATCAGCGATCGCAAACAAGTCGAAGAAGCGTTGCGTCAAAGCGAAGAGCAGAGTCGCAACATTCTAGAAAGTATTGATGATGGATTCTTTTCCCTTGATGAGAATTGGCGTTTCACTTACGTGAATCGGTCAGCGGAAATTCTGCTAGACCGCACTCCGGGCGCTCTGATTGGGAAGAATTTGTGGGAAGAATTCCCAGGACTCAATGGCACCGAGTTTGAGCGGGTTCATCGGCGCGTGGCAAACGAGCGCGTGGCTTTTTCAGTCACGGCGTTTTATCCCGATCACGATCGTTGGTATGACGTTCGCACCTACCCTGCCGCGAACGGGATTACGATTTATTTCCGAAATGTCACCGCTCAAAAACAGGCCGAGGAGGTATTGCAACAACGAGAAGCAGAACTTAGTTTAGTCACCAATGCCGTGCCTGCCTTGATTTCCTTTGTAGACTCAGACCAGCGCTATCGCTTCAACAATCGAGCATATGAAGAATGGTTTGGACATCCGGCAACGGACATCTATGGCAAGCACCTTCAAGAGGTTTTAGGCGAAACTGCCTATGAAGAGATTCGTCCTTATGTTGAGCAAGTCTTGGCAGGAGAGGAAGTGACCTTTGAAACCCAAATTCCCTACAAAGACGGTCGAACCCGTTATATCAATGCGACCTATGTTCCCCGCTTCAATAGCCAGGGAAAAGTTGAAGGGTTCGTAGCACTGGTCAACGATATCACCGATCGCAAACAAGCCGAAGCCACACTACGGGAGAGTGAGGCACGGTTCCGGCTGATGGCAGATGCCGCCCCTGTGCTGATTTGGATGTCGGGCACCGATAAACTCTGTTATTACTTCAACCTCCCGTGGCTAAACTTTACGGGACGGACGATCGAGCAAGAAAGGGGCAATGGTTGGGCAGAAGGAGTCCACCCCGACGACTTCGATCGCTGTTTAGACACGTATGTGACTGCCTTTGATGCCCGTCAACCGTTCAAGATGGACTATCGCTTGAAACGCTGTGATGGCATATACCGTTGGATTATGGATGAAGCTGTTCCTCGCTACGGATTGGAAGGTGAGTTCTTGGGCTACATCGGCTCCTGTGTTGATATTGAAGACCACAAACAAGCTGAGGAAGCCCTACGCGAGAGTGAATCCCGCCTCCGTCTGATCATTGAAAGCGCCAAAGATTATGCCATCTTCACCCTCGACCTTAACGGCATCATTGCCAGTTGGAACTCAGGGGCCGAAAGGCTGTTGGGCTATACCGAGACAGAAGCAATTGGTTGCTCGGTTCGGATGATCTTCACGCCCGAAGATAACGAACAAGGACAAGCCGAGTACGAGAAGCAAACGGCTCTACTGCAAGGACGGGCCGAAGACGAACGCTGGCACGTCCGCAAAGATGGGAATCGCTTTTGGGCTAGTGGATTGATGATGCCCCTGCTTAACGAAGCGGATTGTCCGCAGGGATTGGTCAAAATCATGCAGGACAAGACTGCACAACGGCAAGCAAGTGAGCGACTGCAATTTCTGTATGAAACTACCCGCGATCTGATGCAGACAGAACAGCCTCTGGCTTTGATGCACACGCTATTCCGCAAACTTGCAGTGCAACTCGATCTGCACTCTTACTACAACTTCATGGTGGAAGAAAAAGACAACCGCCGGATGTTGCATTTGACAAACTATGAGGGCATCTCTGAAGAAAGGGCGCAGGCGATCGCATGGATCGATTTAGGGGAATATCTCTGTGGACTGGTTGCCCAAACGCAGCAGCAACTTGTCTTGAATCAAGTCGAACTTTCCACTCATCCGAATGGTAAAGCCGCCTGTGAAATGGGCATCATGGCTTACGCGGGTCAACCGTTAATCGCTCAAGGGCAGTTATTAGGAACGCTCTCCTTTGCCAGTCTGACTCGGACGGACTTCACGCCTGCAGAAATCGATCTGCTGCGATCTACTTGTGACCAGATCGCGATCGCTCTGGAACGGGCAAATCTGAACGATTCACTGCAGCAGCAAGCGGAACAGCTAAAACAGGCAAATCGGATCAAGGATGAGTTTTTAGCGGTACTATCCCATGAATTGCGATCGCCCCTCAATCCCATCCTGGGCTGGTCAAAGCTGCTGCAAACTGGCAAGCTGGATGCGGCCAAAACTGCACAGGCGTTAGCGACGATCGAACGGAATGCCAAGCTGCAAACTGAATTGATTGAAGATTTGCTTGATGTCTCGAAAATTCTCCAAGGCAAGCTCAGTCTTAATATTCGTCCAGTCGATTTAGCTTTAACTGTGGAATCGGCGATCGAAACTGTCAATTTGGCTGCTGTTGCTAAATCCATTGATATTCGGACTGTGTTAGATCCTCAGATCGGACAAATTTTGGGGGATTCGGGCCGTTTGCAGCAGATTGTCTGGAATCTTGTTTCCAATGCGGTCAAATTTACTTCAGCCGGGGGGCGCGTTGAGGTGAATTTGACTCGTGTTGGCAATCAGGCTCAAATTACGGTGGCGGATACAGGGATTGGCATCGCACCGGAGTTTTTACCCTACGTGTTTGACTACTTCCGCCAAAAAGATGGCGCTACAACCCGCAAGTTTGGTGGCTTGGGATTGGGGCTGGCGATCGTGCGGCATCTAGTCGAACTGCACGGGGGCACCGTTGGGGCCCAGAGCCAGGGTGAAGGGTTAGGAGCTACCTTTACTGTAAGACTGCCTCTATCAGGGAAGGTAAGACAAGAAAACTCTCTTGCAGGACTTTCGGAACGATCGACTGCGGAGGAACCGTTATCCGGGATGCGGGTACTTGTGGTAGATGATGAGCCGGATATGCGAGAGTTGATTTCCTTTTTGCTAGAAGATGCAGGTGCAGAGGTACTGACTGTTGCTGTCCCTCAAGAAGCCCTCACGGCGTTGACTAATTTCCAGCCAGATGTCCTGGTGAGCGACATTGGAATGCCGGGGATGGATGGCTATATGCTGTTGCGGCAAGTGCGAGCCCTGCAGCCAGAACAAGGCGGGCTGATTCCCGCGATCGCCCTGACTGCCTATGCGGGCGAGGTTAATCAACAGCAAGCTTTGCAAGCTGGATTTCACCGACATCTGGCAAAGCCGATCGAACCGGATAAATTAATTAAAACGATCGTCGCACTTCTTAGCAAGAATACTCATGACCCAGCTAGCTATAAAAATTGATCCGAAGGAGTTCAAACCGATCGAACATCACCAAGCTTTTAAGTTGCTCAGGTTAGGGAGCGATATTTGTATTATCTTCTGTCCGGTCGATTCCCTCCGCTTCGCTTCGACCGAAATCAGGTAGGGGCGGGTTCAACAACAATATCTGCGAATAATTGACAATCTCAAAAACCCGCCCGGCCGGGATATTATGGTCAATCGCTCGGACGTGATATTACAGGAGAATCTATCAATAAATCCGGTTTCTAGTCTAACAGTGCGTAAGTCCTGATAATATAATCAGTAATTTGGAGTGTCAAAAAAAGACGATGAGAATTAACAAGCAGCAGCCTAGAATACATATAAAACCTTCAGTGATTAAAGCGATAGCTCTGTTCTTTCTTTGCTGCTTGTTAACTGCAAGTTGTGGACAAAGAACACGTCCATCGGTCACTGCGAGCGGCGAAAATGCTAATAACCGCGTTACTATTGGCACAACTTTGAAATTGCGGACGATCGACCCTGCGGACGGTTACGAAACCTTATCTGGACAATTGCTACGCAATTTGGGCGACACTCTCTACGCCTACAAGTCGGGAACTACAGAGTTAATCCCCCACTTAGCGACAGCGATGCCAAAAGTTAGCCAAGACGGATTGACATATACAATCCCCTTGCGTCAAGGCGTTATTTTTCACGACGACACACCGTTTAACGCCGCCGCAATGGAATTTTCCTTGCAACGGTTTATCCAAAATGGCGGCAGTCCGGCTTTGTTGTTGAGCGATGCAGTAGAATCGGTGAAAGCGACGGGCGAATACGAATTAACTTTTCAACTCAAAAAGCCTTTTGCTGCTTTTCCTTCCCTGTTGACATTTTCGGGTATGTGTGCAGTTTCTCCGAAAGCTTACGAGATTGGGCCCGGTAAATTTAAACCCGATACCTTTGTGGGAACTGGACGTTACAAGCTGGCGAAGTACGGCAGCGATTCTCTCAAGTTTGACGTGTTTGACAAGTATTGGGGGGAAAAGCCGGTTAATCAAGGAATTGACATTTTGCTGCTTTCTAGTTCGTCAAATTTGTTCAATACTTTTCAGACTGGTGCTGTTGATGTGGCTTATTTGTCTCTGGATGCAGACCAAGTTCGCAGCTTGGATGAGGGAGCAAAAAAAGGGAAATGGCAGGAAATCGCGGGGGAAAGCAGTACGGTTAATTACATGACGCTGAATATGCAGTCTAAACCGCTGGACAAGTTAGAAGTGAGACAGGCCATCGCAGCAGTGATGGATCGCCCGCTGATTAACGAGCGCGTACTGCTGGGACAAGCACAACCGCTTTACAGTCTGATTCCTACAACCTTGGACGTTCAAAAACCGGTTTTCAAAGAACTGTACGGCGACGCCAACACGGCCAAAGCCAAGGAACTTTTAACGAAAGCGGGATACTCGGCCACAAATCCTTTTGTTCTGCAAATTTGGCATGCTTCGGCTTCCAGAAAAAGAGCTTTAGTCGCGAGTACGATCGAGGCCCAAACTAAACTCAAAATGGACGGGATAATGCAGGTAGAAATTAACAGCGTTGAATCTCCGACTTTGTTTCAAAACATAGAGAAGGGCATTTATCCAGCGGTTTTAGTGGATTGGTCCGCCGACTTTTTTGACGCTGACAATTACATTCAGCCGTTTTTAGATTGTGCCACAGGTTCGGAGGCTGGGGGCTGCTCCAAGGGTGCAAGTCAAAGTCAGGGATCGTTTTATTATAACGATCGGGTAAATCAACTGATCGACAAGCAGCGCAAAGAAACAAACCCTGAAACCCGCAAAGCCCTATTTGCCGAAATTCAAGACATACTGGGTAAAGATGTACCTTTCATCCCTCTTTGGCAGGATAAGGACTATACGTTTGCTCAGAACAGCATTACCGGCGTCCGTCTCGAACCGACGCAATCTTTTCCTTTTTGGTTCCTGAAAAAGCAATAATTCGTTACAATAATTTGGGGGAGTTGAAACGTCAATAATTATTGCATATTTTGTGCACAACAGGGTGATGATTGTCACAGTTTATCAAAGAGACTGATCACCCGACCCTCTTTAATAATGTGGGATATTATTAAGAGAGAGATATTGCTGAGGGTGGGTATATGAAACTTGGAATTTTAACAACAACAGGGCTGCTGATTGCGATCGGTTGTGCCTCGGGAGTAAAGGCAGAAAACGTATCACACGTCAAACAATTATTAGAAACTAAAAAATGTACCCAATGTGACTTGACAGGAGCGGAGCTTGCTGGTATTGATTTGACGGGCGCAGATTTGAGCGGTGCGAATCTGAGCGGTGCAAATTTGAACGGTGCAAATTTGAACGAAGCCAAACTGAATGAAGCAAATCTGAAACAAGCTAAATTGCAAGGTGCGAGTTTAATTGCGGCTAAAATGCACGGGGCTAATTTGGAGGGTGCTGATTTGAGCCGCGCTAATCTGAGTTTGGCTGGTTTAGTGATTGCGAGTTTGAAAAATAGCAACCTCACCAGCGCTAATTTAATCGGCGCTAATTTAGAAAGCGCCAATTTGGCAGGTGCAAACTTGAGAAATGCTCGCCAGTCTTTAGCGAATTTATCTAATGTCAGCCTCAGAGGTGGCAGTTTGTCGGGAATAGACGTACAGGGAGTCAACTTGCGGGATGCAAATTTGACCAATGCAAATTTGAACGGTGCAAATTTGAACGGTTCGGACTTGACAGGTGCTAATTTAAAGAATGCCAATATGGCAAATGTAGATTTGAAAAACGCTTCTTTGCCGTAGGACGATCGCCAATTGCTATATCAAATTCTGGTGCTTAACAAAGTTAATATAATAAGGTAGGGGCAATTCTGAAATTGCCCCTACAGTTTTAATGGTAGGATTTATATCATGTCCGGTCGATTACCCTTCATCAGGTAGGGGCGGGTTCACTAACAATATCTGCCAATAATTGACAATCTCAAAAACCCGCCCGGCCGGGATATTATGGTCAATCGAGCGGACATGATATTATCTGGTTTCCTGTCGCTGCGTAGGTCAATCGATTTTAGATTTTAGATTTTAGATTTTAGATTAAAGCATTGACTTGCGCGAGATGAATCCGGGGGCTTGTATCCTGGATGCTTTCGGTCATTGTTCGGTGTGCGAAGCTTTTCCCCGGTGTCTGCGATTGCTTCATATTTGGGGTTCTAGGATCAATCTTGCTCGTGAGCATCTTGGGCGAAGCGGATAATGTCATCATCGCCGAGGTATTCACCATTTTGGATTTCAATCATCACCAAGGGAATAACGCCTGGATTTTCTACGCGGTGAGCAGTATTCATGGGAACGTAGGTTGACTGTTTCTGCATGAGAATCGTCTCTTTGTCGTCGCAGATAACTTTAGCGGTACCGGAGACGACAACCCAGTGCTCGCTGCGGTGATAGTGCATTTGGGTGCTGATGTGATGCCCCGGCTTGACTTCAATGCGATTGATCTTATAACGATCGCCCGCGTCTATGACTGTAACTTGACCCCAGTAGCGGGTTTGTGTGCGATCGTCAATTTTTTCGATTATGTCCACTGTTTCCACCATCCTGTTTATCTCGCCAACGGTGTCTGCAAAAATATCTGTAGTTCAAAGTATAGCAGGGATAGGGTAAGTGCGATCGATTTAAAGATTACTGAATTAGTCGCCACTCGCGAGCATCAACAAATTGCGACAAATGCCCCACATTTGTTGTAGCAATTACCACATCATTGCCTTCACTTGCCTCCAATATTGCTTGAGCCGCCAAAATCACATCCCCGTCAAGTGCATTAGGTTCGGCTGTTGGTCTTCCTCTCCTTCTCGCGTCAGCCCACAACTGAGTGGCTAAAAGCATTACCTCTGTAGTCAAAGGACGGTATGTAAGTTGTAATTTCAATTCATCAAGCCGTTGAATACCTGCTAATTTACCTGCGCGGATCAACTCCCGTCGCACTTCGTAGTCAGCAATTTCAGGCAGAATTATTATTTCGCCCCTCCGCATTAAAGAGTTTAGCCAAACTTTGCACTCTTGAATTTCAGCAGAGGATGCTTTAGGGTTTGTTACCATTCCTAATGGGCCAGAGTCGAGAATTATTACTCTACTCATGGGAATAATGGCCGATTAGAAAGGCGGTCTTCATCTAAAGCTTTACGGAGATATTCAGCGGTTTCTGTTTGTTCTTGTTCATCTCCCTCCTCAATCCATGAATTGATTAATTCAATTGCACCTTTATTTCTTTGTATCCGTTCCTCCAGCGACAGTTTAGTAATGTCTATTTTCTCAGATGTCTGGGGAGGCTCGGACAATACGGGCTTTACTGTCACCGTTTCCAGAAATAAGCGCATCATCTGAAGTAAGTTTGGCCAATATTCTCTGGGAGTTTGCTGAATTACGCGGAGGAATTCCGCGATCGGCTGGCTTAATGGGCGATCGCTTTCTTTGTCTTCAACCGTAGGAGTTTCGGGCGCTGATTCTACTGTCCCTTGGCTTTCGCTGCTTAAAACTTGTTCGGACATAATTACTTTTTTCCTTTCTCTCATTTACTCATATTATAAACAAAGGGCGGGCAATTGCCCGCCCCACTTTTTACTTGCTCAACACACCATCGGGAATCCCCAAAATATCCTCAATTCGAGGCATATCTTCCAAAGCAATCACTCGTCCTTCATCCTCAAAACCAGCAATTTGATCGAAATTCAAATACCGATACAAATCACCAGCAAAAGGATCGATTCTCTTCGACACAATGTCATTGTATTCTTGGACTGTGGGAATGCGACCTAACAGCGAACAAACGGCCGCCAATTCCGCTGAACCCAGATAAACTTGTGCATCTTTGCCCATGCGGTTGTTAAAGTTACGAGTAGAAGTTGAAAACACCGTTGTCGCATCTTTAACCCGCGCTTGATTGCCCATACAAAGACTGCATCCGGGCATTTCTGTACGCGCTCCAGCAGATCCAAAAATGCTGTAATAACCTTCTTCTTTGAGTTGCTGTTCGTCCATCCGAGTTGGCGGACAAATCCACAGGCGAGTTTTCACTTCCCCTGCACCTTCCAACACCTTCGCTGTGGCGCGGTAGTGACCGATATTTGTCATGCAGGAACCGACAAATACTTCGTCAACCCGATCGCCCGCAACCTCACTCAACAACTTAACATTATCCGGGTCATTGGGAGCAGCCACAATTGGCTCTGTAATCTCGTTCAGATCGATTTCGATGATTTCAACGTATTCCGCATCAGCATCCGCCTCCATCAGCACCGGATTTGCCAGCCATTCCTCCATCTTAGCCACCCGGCGCATCATCGTCCGCGCATCTTGATAGCCCCGCGCCACCATGTTTTTCAGCAGCGCGACATTGGAACGAATGTACTCAGAAACAGTCTCCACGCTCAATTTAATCGTGCATCCAGCGCAAGAACGCTCGGCCGTCGCATCGGTCAATTCAAAAGCCTGCTCGACCTTCAAATCGGGCAAACCTTCAATCTCCATAATCCGTCCAGAAAAGATGTTTTTCTTGTTCTGTTTCTCGACGGTTAGCAAACCTTTTTGAATGGCCACATAGGGAATTGCATTCACAACATCCCGCAGCGTTACTCCGGGCTGCAATTCACCTTTAAACCGTACTAAAACCGATTCTGGCATATCCAAAGGCATGACGCCCAAGGCTGCAGCAAATGCGACCAATCCCGAACCCGCAGGAAAGGAAATTCCCAAAGGAAAACGAGTGTGAGAATCGCCGCCCGTTCCCACTGTATCTGGCAATAACATCCGGTTCAGCCAAGAGTGAATAATGCCGTCTCCGGGGCGCAAAGCTATGCCGGCGCGCTCTGCCATGAAATCGGGCAATTCGTGGTGAGTTTTGACATCAACTGGTTTTGGATAAGCGGCGGTGTGGCAGAAACTTTGAATCACCAAATCGGCGCTAAATCCCAAACAAGCAAGTTCTTTCAATTCGTCGCGAGTCATTGGCCCGGTGGTATCTTGCGATCCGACTGTTGTCATGACTGGTTCGCAAGATGTACCGGGACGAACGCCGGACAAACCGCAAGCTTTGCCTACCATTTTTTGTGCTAAAGTGAAGCCTTTGCCCGTATCTACTGGGATTGTAGGGCGGGTAAAAATAGTGCTTGGTTTTAGTCCTAAAGCTGCGCGGGTTTTGTCGGTTAAAGTTCGTCCAATTAATAGCGGAATTCGGCCACCGGCGCGAACTTCGTCTAGAATTGTGTCGGGTTTGAGGGTGAAGGTGGAGATGATTTCTCCGGCTTCGTTGGTGATTTCGCCTTTGTAGGGATGGATGGTAATTACCATTCCTGTTTCCATTTGGGAGACATCACATTCGATCGGCAATGCGCCGGAATCTTCAGCGGTATTGAAGAATATCGGGGCGATCGCACTTCCTAAAATATAACCGCCACTGCGCTTGTTCGGCACAAACGGAATATCATTGCCAATATGCCAGAGCACGGAATTAATCGCCGATTTCCGCGACGAACCGGTACCGACAACATCACCAACATAAGCTACGGGATAACCTTTTTGCTTCAAGTCTGCAATGGTTTGCAAAGCCCCAGGCATCTTACTTTCGAGCATCGCCAAAGCGTGTAGGGGAATGTCCGGCCGCGTGGTAGCATGAGGTGCTGGCGACAAGTCGTCAGTATTGGTTTCTCCAGGAACTTTGAAGACTGTAACGGTAATCGCTTCTGGCAGTTGGGGGCGGCTGGTAAACCACTCGGCATCCGCCCAAGAATCGACTACCTGCTTGGCGTAGGGATTGGTATCGGATAAAGTCAGAATATCGTGGAAAGCGTCGAATACTAACAACGTTTTGCTCAGTGCCCGGGCTGCGGTGGCGGGAATGGCAATTTCCGCAGTAGGATTGAGCAAATCGATTAAAGATTGGACGTTGTAACCGCCCATCATTGTCCCCAGCAGGTAAACTGCCCATTTGGGAGCAATTAGGGGGCTGTGGATTTCGCCTTTAGCAATGCCAGTTAGAAAACCAGCTTTGACGTAGGCGGCGCTGTCTACGCCTGGGGGGACGCGATCGCGCAATAATTCTATTAAGGTTTCTTCTTCTTGTGCCGGCGGATTTTTCAGCAGTTCACACAGTTCCGACGTTTGCTGGGCATCTAGCGGCAGGGGTGGAATTCCCTCATGGGCCCGTTCGGCAGCGGTACGGCGGTAAGATTCAAGCATTTCTCCTCTCTCCTCGGATAGTATTCGGTGGTTGGCAAGTAGGTGACTTTACTTTTTAGATTAGGAGCTTCCGCTGCACATTGGGTAAAGTACCTCGCCATACATCAAAACTTAACGCAACTTTAAAAACAGTAGATTGTCATACCAAAGACAGATGTGGTCTTTGACGGGAAAGCAGCATATCAAACTTCAGCCGAGCAGTTTAGGGGCGTTCCGTTGCATAGTTCTGGTTAAGATTAATGTGTTGTCGGCTACTGTAGATCCTCCTCTGCATCTGAAATCGTCATTTACCAATAGTCTGGACTGTTTTTAGTTCGTAGTTTGAAACCCTTGATTTTCCGTTGGTAGCTCGATTGGCGAATCGACTTGAAACTTTATATTCTACGAATGCTAATTAAAAACCGTCCGCAGTATTGATTGACCACAAGTTTAAAAAAGTTGTCTGCTAATGGATCGATTAAACAATGGAAAGTTTTATCCCTGAAAACTCTGAAGACTGTCACGGCTGGGCCTCCAAGCCCGACTTGTACAAAGAGCTGCAAGGAACCAAAGAATTATTGCTGACGATCGCCAACTCGATGCCAATACCCCTGATCGTCAGCAGTCTGGCGGATGGCACAATTCTTTATAGTAACGATTTATGTCGTCAGGCTTTCGGGTTCACAGGATTCAAGTCGATCGACCGCCAAAAAGCCGAAACGCTCTACCACAAACCTGCAGAGCGCCAGGAATTGCTGTTACGGCTCGCCCGCAACGGACTGGTCCGCGAGGCAGAAATCCGGCTTAAAAAAGCTGACGGCACGCTGTTTTGGGCAAGTGTATCGATGCGGTATCTGACATTGGTGTCGGGGAAAGCTGTTCTGTCGGTGTTCAGCGACATTACGGATCGGAAACGAGTGGCCGCCAAGGAGCAGGAATTGCTCACGTCAATCCACTCGCGGGCCCGCCAGCAAGCGGCTGTCGCTTACTTGGGGCAGCAGGCCCTGGCCGAAACAGATTTGTCCGCACTGATGGACAAAGCTGCGGTTTTAATTGCTCAAACCCTGGACGTTGATTATTGCCAGGTGTTAGAACTGTTGCCCTCTGGTCATGCTTTTATGCTGCGAGCGGGGGTTGGCTGGCAGCCGGGCCTCGTCGGCAGTGCTACTGTTGCCGCTTCTGCCCGATCGCAAGCAGGTTACACATTGCTAGTGGGCGAACCGACAATCGTCGAAGATTTGCGGGTGGAAACGCGCTTTAGCGAGTTGCCGCTGCTGCACAACCACCGGGCTGTCAGCGGCGTTACTGTAATTATTCCCGGCAATCGGGGACTGGGGAGCAACTGGGGACAAGCAGAACCAGCCAACAGTTCCTCCTCGCAGGCCTGGGGCATTTTGGGGGTTCATACCTGCCAAGGGCGGGTTTTCACTCAAGATGACGTTTATTTTGTAGAAGCGATCGCCAACGTGTTAGCTGCGGCGATCGAGCGGATTCGATCGCAAGAGCGTTTGCAAATGATGGAACGGGCGATCGAAAGTTGCAGTAACGGCATTGCAATCACCGACGCGACTGTTGCAGATAATCCGATTATTTATGTCAATCCGAGTTTTGAGCGGATTACTGGTTATAGCAGAGACGAGTTAATGGGCAAAAATTGCCGATTTTTGCAGGGCACAGACACTGACGGCCCCGCTGCCCAACAATTGCGAATTGCGATTGAAGAAGGCAGAGAATCTCAAGTTATATTACGCAACTTTCGGAAAGACGGCACGCCTTTTTGGCACGAACTGTCGATCGCTCCGGTTTACAACTCGCGGCGACACTTAACCCACTTTATTGGAGTACAAACAGACATTACCGACCGCCAGCGATCGGAAGAAGAATTATTTTTAAATTCTCAAGCTTTAGCAGCTTTTAGCGCTAATCTCAAACACTTGCACCGGATTACAACTTATCATTATCAAAACTTTGAAGAACTGGTTGACGATTATCTAACAGCAGGCTGTTTGATGTTTGGACTTTCTATGGGCATCATGGCTGAAGTTGACAACGAGACTTTTATTGTCAGAGCCGCGAAAAGCGATTTAGAATACTTCGTGCGAGGCTTAGAATTGAACCTCAGCGATACTTACTGCGCGGCAGTCATTAAACTTAACAAAACAGTTGCGTATTCTCATATAGGAGCCGATATTGAGATGCGCGAACATCCAGCTTATCAAAGCTGCAAATCAGAATCTTACATCGGAACCCCGATATTTGTTAACAATAAAACCTACGGAACTTTAAGTTTTAGTTCGCCGGAAATAAAGAAAAGAAAATTCAAGTACGAGGAAATAGAAATTATAGAATTGATGGCTCAAAGTATTGGCAAAATTCTGGCGGTTCACCAAATGGAAGTCGAACGCCAGCAGGCTGAAAAAGAGCGATGCGAGTTGATAGTATCTCTCAAAGAAAGTGAAGAACGCTATCGCCGTTTAGTAGAACTATCTCCCGAAGCGATCGCCGTTCACAGTCAAGGGAAAATCGCCTACATCAATGCTGCCGGCGCTAAACTCCTCGGTGCGAACTCTCCCGAAGCGCTCATCGGCTTTCCCGTATTGCATTTCGTCCATCCAAACTATGTGGAAACAGCCAGAGAGCGCATCCGGCTAGTCGAGACAGAAAATCAGCCGCTCGACCTTGCCGAACAAAAACTGATTCGGTTCGATGGACAAATAATAGACGTTGAAGTTGCCGGCATCCCCGCTACTTATCAAGGCTCAACCGCCGCCCAGATTATTATCCGAGATGTCACCGAGCGCAAGCGAGTAGAACGGGAACTGCTGCACGGCGCTTTTCACGATGCGCTGACAGGTTTGCCCAACCGCGTTTTGTTCCTAGACAGGCTAGGACAAGCCATCCGCCGATCCAATCAGTCCCCCGATTACAAATTTGGTTTACTTTTCCTAGATTTAGACCGCTTCAAAGTAGTTAATGATTCTTTAGGACACGTTTTAGGAGACAAACTGCTAATTGCCCTGGCGCAGCGACTGCAAACCTGCGTCCGGGTTTCTGATACCGTCGCCCGACTGGGGGGAGACGAATTCACCATCCTGCTAGACCACATTCAGAGCCTCAGCGACGCCACCCTCGCAGCTAAAAAGATACAAACAGAACTGACGAAGCCGTTTCATCTCGAAGGACACGAAGTATTTACCACCGCTAGCATTGGCATTGTTTTCAGTCGAGGCGAAGCCACCGACAGTGGCGAATCGAATTCGTACACTCACCCGGAAGAATTCCTACGCGATGCTGACATCGCTATGTACCGCGCTAAAGCTTTGGGTAAGGCCCGCCACGAAGTGTTTAATTTGGCGATGCACGACCAAACAATGTCGCTGTTGCAGTTAGAAACTGACCTGCGGTTGGCTATTTTGGGCAAGGAGGAATTAGGAGAGAGCAAGGATCAACGTTCGCACTTTATTGTGCACTACCAACCGATTGTTTCGCTCGCCAGCGGTGCGCTCGAAGGTTTTGAGGCCTTGGTGCGCTGGCACCACCCAGTTCGGGGTTTAGTTCCGCCGTCTACTTTTATCCCTGTAGCTGAAGAAACAGGTTTGATCGTGCCTCTGGGAGCCTGGGTGTTGCGGGAAGCTTGTCAGCAATTGCGGATTTGGCAAGAAATGTTAACCGAGGAACAGGGAAGAAGTCCAATGGAAGTCGGAACCAGGCCCTTCGACTCCCTTCGGCTGCACTCAGGGCAAGTCGCTCAGGGTAACAAGAAGCAAGAAGGCGCTTCGACTTCGCTCAGGGTAACAACAGGGAAGATGGCAACGGGCAATGTAGGGGATTTAACTGATGTAACAGATACAGGGAATGAGGAACACGCAACTTTTACTGAGCGTAGCCCCAGTATTGGTCACAGGGAAGAAATAATCGGTAAAAAATTACCAATTCCCAGTTACCAATTCCCGATTAGCGATTTCCACTCATCTATTACCAATTCCCAATTCCCAATTACCAATAGTTCGGCTACGTTAAGTACAACTTCCCAGGTACCCATTCCGAATTTTAAATTACCAATTATTGCTCCTTCGCAATTAACAATGAGCGTCAATCTTTCTCCTAAACAGTTAGGTTTCCCGCATTTAATCGAGGAAATTGATGAAATTTTAGCAGAAACGGGCTGCAATCCGAGCTGTTTAAAATTGGAGATTACTGAAAGCGCGATCGTAGAAAATGTCAAGAAAGCCAATATTGTGCTAGCCGAATTAAAAGGTAGAAATATTCGATTGTCGATCGACGATTTCGGTACTGGCTATTCGTCTTTAAGTTACTTGCACCGTTTTCCGCTGGATACACTGAAGATCGATCGATCTTTTGTAAGTCGCTTGGGGGCTGTGGAAAATGGTGACGACGGGGGTCAGCCTTTGCAGATTGTGCGGGCGATCGTAACTTTGGCTCACAATTTGGGATTGAATGCGATCGCCGAAGGTGTAGAGACAGCCGAACAATTATCACAGCTTCGAGAACTCGACTGCGAATTAGCTCAGGGATATTGGTTTTCTAAACCTTTGGATAGTGATGCTATCACTGAAATGCTTACAAAAATCGATTGATTTATAAAAGTTTCATATTTTTTGAAGTTCCTCTGCGGGGGAACTTCAGTTTAAATGTAAAGAATTTGGTTTTCCATTTCGTCGGCTGTTGTGGTATTGAGGATTGAAACCAGCCTACCCACGATTTTCCCATACGGATGCCGGACTGCAATGATAATTCCGTAATGTTTTCCCTCCCGACTGAAATATTCTTGAGCAAGCGCTTCAAAATCATTTCGATTGTGGGTGAGAATAGCTGCTTTTTGGCTAATAGCATACTCCAACTGCTCGACATCTGTTTTTCCGAGTTGCCCTGCTTGTTTGGCAGTTGTTGCCTCAAAACCGCGAGAATGTAGCAAGCTAGCTACAAGCACATCGACATCTTCATCTAAATAGACATGAATAAAAATTTCACTCATCGATCTTTGACTCGCGGATCGATTAACTCATCGGGAATGCGGTTAAGTTCAATATACTTGTTAATTTCTGCTTGGCAATCTAGATAGTAGCTCAAGGCATCAAATACTTGCGCTAGGGTGAGGTGTGGCAAACGGTGAGGAATCTCTTCTGGCGAAACTCCAATGCGCCACATCTCCACGATCGCCCGCACCGGAGTTCGAGTACCCTTGATAATCGGTTCACCACTCAGAATTTCATCATTCCTGACAATGTGACAGTGTTCTGTTGATTGAAGCATATTAGTTTGATTTCTCTATTTTGGAGAATCCATAAATATTTTAGCTCAATTAGTTCGCGATCGCACGCTTCTACCTCAAAAACCAGGTTTCTGGCGATCGTCCTCAACCTAAAATGACGCAATTACGTTAATAAACCGGGTTTTTGCGTCCCATGCCCCATGCCCCATGCCCCATGCCCCATTAACAATTAGCTTTGAGGGGAATCTCGATCGCCAATTCTGTACCCTGTCCCGGCGAAGAAGTGCATTTCAGCGACCCGTTGTGTCTGTCTGTAACAATTTGATAGCTAATTGACAAGCCCATCCCGGTGCCTTTACCCACAGGTTTAGTGGTAAAAAACGGGTCAAAAAGCCGAGTGCCGACAGTCTCCGGTATTCCCGGCCCGTTGTCAGCAATCCGAATGATTACTTTGCCCGCTGGCGATATTTCAGTGCGGATGCGGATGTTGCTAGGGTGTTTCCGCATTTCCTCAGCAGAACGGCGCAGATCCCGTTCTTCCAAAGCATCCAAAGCATTGCTCAAGATGTTCATAAATACTTGATTTAACTGTCCGGCATAACATTCTACTAAGGGCAGTTGAGCGTATTCTTTAATCACCTCAATTTCTGGATGATTGTGTTTAGCTTTGAGCCGGTGCTGCAAAATCATCAGGGTGCTATCTATGCCCTCGTGGATGTTGACTGCTTTCATTTCCGCTTCGTCCATGCGGGAAAATGTGCGGAGAGAAGCAACAATTTGTTGAATTCTGTCTGCACCGACTTTCATTGAAGAAAGCAACTTTGGCAAGTCTTCCATCAGAAAGTCTAGTTCAATATGGTCTACTTCTTCTTGAATTTCCGGGACGGGATCGGGATAGTGATTTTGGTAAAGTTCGATCAGGTGTAGCAAGTCTTGGGTATAGTCGTTGGCGTGGGTGAGGTTGCCGTAAATAAAGTTAACTGGGTTGTTGATTTCGTGGGCTACTCCTGCCACAAGTTGACCGAGACTTGACATTTTTTCATTTTGAATTAACTGTGATTGAGTGCTGGTTAATTTCTGTAATGTTTGTTCTAATTCGAGAGCTTTATTTCGAGTTTGGGCGTAAAGATCGGCTTGGTTGAGGGCGATCGCCAATTGAACTGTAATCGCTTGCAACAATTCTACTTCGCTGTCGCTCCAAGGCCGCACAGAAGCGGAGTGGGTGCAGGTAACAACACTCACGACTCCCGAAAGTGCCTGCATCGGAATTGCCAATATAGATTGGTAGCCCATAGAACTAAGAGACTTTCTCCAAACAGGGTCTGCGATTGCTTCGACATCATCGACTTGCAGCGTTTCTAGACGCAATACTGGTTCTCCTAAAGGGCCGAAGTCAGAAGCTTTATAGCGACCTATTAAATCGGGAAGTTCTCTTGTGCGAGATTCTTGAATAACTTCCCAGTAAGGTTCCTCTCCGTCGCAGCGATACCAGGCAAATTGGCAGCGATCGATCTGCAGGAAAGCGCGAATTTCCTTAACTGCGACTGTAACGATGCTGTCGAAGTCGAGGGAATTGCGGATTTGAGTAGTGAGGTTGTTGAGCAATTTTTCTCGTTCGGCCTGCTGTCTGAGTCGGGCTTCCGATTGCTTCAAAGCAATTTCTCCCCGCTTGCGCTCAGTAATGTCTTCAGTAACTGCTAATAAATATTGGGGATTGCCTTCTCGATCGAGAATTGCGGTTTTCTTGGTATGAAATATGCGATTCTCGCCTTCTTTTGTTTGAATCACTTCTTCGGGAATGTCTAAAATTTGCCCGCTGGCGAGCACTTCCCGGTCTTTGGTGGTGAAAAAGTCGGCTTGTTCTCTGGGGAAAAAGTCGTAATCATTTTTGCCCATAACTTCAGCAGCGGGGAAACCCATTACCTCTTCGGCGACTGGATTCCACAGTACAAATCGCAACTCTTCTGCTTCTTTGCCAAATACTGCGACGGGTATGGTTTTGAGTACGGATTCCATAAAATTTTGAGCGTGTTGCAGTTCTGCTTCTGCCTGTTTGCGATCGCTAATATCTCGGACGTTGGCAATGACGCTGAGATTCCCGTTGAGATGAATTCTGGACAGGGCAATTTCTGCATCAAAGGTTGAACCGTCGTTGGGACGCCTCGCTTTCCATTCCACGCGACCTGTTTCGCCGGCTAATACTCTTTCCCAAAGTTCTCCCATTTGTTCAATGGGATTGTCGGCGCTTGAATAGTCGTTTTTAAATGATAATTTTGTTGCTTGTTCCTGGCTCACTCCGTACATTTCTAACATCCGATTATTGACATCGAGAATGTTGCCTTCTAAGTCGTGAATGAAGATAGCATCGTAGACATTGTTAAAGATTGTCCGCAGGCTTTGCTCGGAAACTTGCAGGGCTGCTTCTGCAAGTTTTCGATCGCCAATTTCTTGTTCTAATTGCGTGACTGCTTCGGACAGTTCGGCCGTGCGATCGCTCACTCTGTCTTCTAACTCGACTGCTGCTTGCCGCAGTGCTGCTTCGGCGACTTTGCGATCGGTAATGTCGAGCGCCGTACCGAACATTTTTACCACCTTGCCACTGGCATCGGTTTCGGCACGACCCAAAGCGTTGAGATGCCGCAGCGTGCCGTCGGGACGGTAAAGGCGCAAGTCAAAATCGAAGGGGATGCCCGCTTCGAGTCCCCGCTGCACTTGAGTCTGCCACAATTCCAAATCTTCTGGATGGATCAGAGCGATTTGTTCGGCTAGGTTGGGCGCGCTTTCTGTCGGTTCGAGTCCGAAGATGCGAAAGAGTTCTTCCGACCAAGTGACGGTTTTGGTAGCTGCGTCGAGTTCCCAATTGCCGACGTGGGCGAGTCTCTGGGCTTCTTTGAGCTGCCGCTGGCTCTCGCGGATGGCGGTTTCGGCAACTTTGCGATCGGTAATGTCGAGCGCGACGCCGGAAAATACGATTTCGCCGTTCTCGTTGCGGGTGGGCATGGAGTCGCCCTGCCACCAGCGAATCTCACCGTCGGGCTTGACTAACCGCCCTTCGTAGTGCCAGGGAGAGAGATTTTCTACCGCTTCGTTGACGGAAGCGATGTAGCTTTCCAAGTCTTCGGGGTGGACGCGGGAAATGAATGTATTCATGTCTCGCATCATTTCTGCTGCTGTGATGCCGCTGATATCGAAGATGCGATCGCTCATGTAGTCAACTCTCCACACTCCCTGCCTGCTGCAAAATTGGAACAGAGATCCGGGGATGGTGGCTGCGATCGTCCGAAACTTGGTTTCGCTGGCACTGAGTGCGGAAAAAGTCTGGCGCAGTTCGGCCGTGCGTGCTTCTACTCTGCGCTCTAGTTCTGCGTTGGCGTGTTGCAAGGCTGCTTCTGCTCGCTTGCGATCGGTAATGTCGGTGGCTGTACCGGTGGTGCCGAGGAAGTTTCCGGTTTCGTCGTAGAGGGCGATCGCGTTAAACATCAAATGTTTCATGCTGCCGTCTTTGGCGATTTGGGTGCTTTCGTACTGGAAAATTGATTCTCCTGCCAACAGGCGGGCGAAAACTTCTAAATCTTTCTGGCTTTGTTCTGGTGTCACAAAGTCGGAGAACGGCCTACCGATCATTTCTTCTGGTTCGTAACCGTAGATGTACTTAACTGCTGGGTTGACGAAGGTGTAGCGTCCTGAAGCATCGACCGACCAAATCATGTCTTGGGAGGTTTCTACCAGGCTGCGGTATTTGCTTTCGCTGGCTTTGACGGCTTCTTCTGTTTTTTTGCGTTCCGTCATGTCGCGGGAGACGCCGACAGTCATGACGATTTGGCCGTCTGCGTTGCGGATCGGTGTTTTGACGGTGCTGAACAGTCGCACTTCTGAGTCGTGCCGCGTCACCGGTTCTTCAGAAATTTGCAGAGTGTGCCCGGTGTCAAATACGAAGCCGTCATCTCTGACGTACTGGAGAGTATTGTCGGGATCGGCGAAAGGCGCGTCTACGATGTCTTGAAGTTCCTCTTGAGTCATGCCGTAATAATCGCGGAATGCTTGATTTGCCCAGACGATTTTCGATTGGGGGCCTTTGACTAATACCATATCGGCGATCGAATCGAGAATTTGGTGATATTTTTGCTCGCTGTCGCGGAGTTTCTGCTGGGCGGATTCGATTTCTGCTATTTGCCTCTGGGTTTGCAAGTGCAGTTCGGCTTGGTAGATGGCAACTGCTAAATGGTCGCCTACTTGTCTGGCAAATTCGATTTCGTCTTCTTGCCACTGGCGGGGTTGACCGCAGGAGTGAATGCACAGCAATCCCCACAAATGTTTCCCTTGCAGCAGCGGTACGACTAAGTTGGCTCGGATTTGAAACCGCTTAAGGATTTTGAGGTGACAAGGGCTCAAGCGGGCTTTGTAGATGTCCGTGACTGCTTGAACGTATCCTTTGGTGTATTTGGCTGCAAATTGTTCGCCGAAGCAGTAGTCGCGGATTTTGGTTCCCAAAGATGGGCTGTATTGGGGCAGTACGTCTTCGGACACTACTTCGCCCTCGTTCAATTGGGATTCGGGAAAGAAGCGGTAGACGGCGACTCGATCGGCATTTAGGAGTTGCCGAACTTCGGTGGCTGTGATTTTGAATATTGTTTCTAAGTCTAGGGATTCACGAATTTTGCTAATAACTCCCATCAGCGCTTGCAGCTTTTTGAACCAGGTTTGAGACTGCGTTTCTCTTTCTAGGTGAGCTAGTTTCTCGCGCAGGTTGATTACTTCGTGATACAGGTATTCCTGAAACATAATGCTTTTTCTTTAGTTATTTTGCGGTTTGTTATCGAGGTTGATGGCATCTCAATAGCGCTCTGCAAGTTGAGCCTGGTAACTCAAAAAGGCAAAGAACATAAGCTGTTGGGCATTTAAAAGAGGATAGTAGGGTGCGGAGCGTACATAAGTATTTCCCATATCCCGCCACTGTTCTAGCTGACGCACCCTACCTCTATCGTTATTGGTTTAAATGTGTAACAGCTTATTCTCCTCCTTCTGCTAGCACTTAGCAGCTACTTACGCTGCATTTCCGTATTTTTTCGAGATTTGGAGGTCAATCGACCATTTTAGCTCCCGTATATTTACTGAAAAATTGGCAGAATTTGCTACTTCTTTTATTCTCAATTATTGAGAATAATGCTAACAAAACTTACACATAAACCGGGTTTATTAACGTAATTAGGTCAGGGAATGTCGGAAAGTGGGAACAAGAAACCCGGTTCCATTGCGAGATCGGGATGAGCGTCTCTGACTAATTTTGACATTTTTTGGGCTCGCCTTCGGTTGCAATTGTCACCTTTTTATTATTACCCCAAACTCCCTCAATGGTTTCCTTGTTTTGGCGATCGCATATCCTGTTGGGATCGCATCTATTAAAATTTGTTTAAATTGAGGCGATCGCCTTTTCTAGAGTTTTAAGTAATGCTCGATTTATCTCTCCTAAATTAGATTTTTTACAATCTTTAGGGTCAGCCGAAATTTTAGATATTTTTCCTTGCCTTCTCGTTATTTCATGCGAGGGATTGAATCTTTTCAACTGATTAAAATTCCCCGAATCAGAGGTTAGTTTTCGGTCAAACAGTTGAGGTAGTTGCAGGCTATGGTTAAATGGACTCAACTCAAGGGCTATTGCCTACCCTTCACCGAAGGCACGCGCGTTCGAGATAGCTTCGCACGCGCGGAGAATTTTTGCCCGATTTTTGCCATTTTTGAGAAGTGTAAAAGTTTTAGATAATACAAATATTTAGGGTATCACATTTTTGGCGAAAGTAAAGGTATTTCAAGCTGGATCAATAGAAATGGCGATCGCGAGGATTAAAGTTTGGGCGAAGTAATGATAAATTCCGTAGAAACTCGCATTTCACTTCCTACCTTTAAAGTGCCACCTTGTTGTTGGGCAATCCGATCGCGAGTGAGAGATAATCCAAAACCGACTGCTTATGCGGTTGGTATAGTAGTAAAAAGAAGATGGCAGATTTTGGCTTTAATTTCTAGAGAAACTCTGATGGTATTGTCGCGCAAACCAAGTTCAACTACTTTTGCCAGTTTTTGCGTTTTTAGCAAGTTTTTGAGAGTAAATTTTATGTTTATATATCGGTTTCTTGCTACCAATTTTTCGGCGTTTGAAATACAGCATAACAACCACGATCAATGATATTTATCAAAGCGCGGTTGAAACCAGATAAGCCAACTTCCGAAAGAGCTATCCCACTGTCACACTCAATATAAATTATTATATTGAAGTGGCGAGCAGGCTGCTGTGCTCAACCAACAGCTACAAGCTTAAGAAGCCGTTTTCAATATTGCCCTGGCTTCCTCAATATTTTGGGCAACCAATTTGCCCGACTTGATAAAGGCTGATCTTTCGGTATCGCTGAGTTCAAGTTCCACTATTTGTTCCACTCCCTGATATCCCAAGCGGCAGGGAGCTCCTAAAAAGATATCTTGCACGCCGTATTCGCCGTGCAAATAAACGCAGCAAGGCAAGAGTCGCGACTGATTAAATAAAATAGATTCTACCATCAAACAGACAGCAGATGCGGGTGCAAAATAAGCACTACCAGTCTTCATCAATTCTACAATTTCTGCGCCGCCGTGGCGAGTCCGCTGTACGAGTCGATCGATCGCCCCAGCATCCATAAGTTGATTGATGGGAATACCGTTGACAGTAGAATAGCGGGGCAAAGGAACCATCAAATCGCCATGAGAACCGATGACAGTGGCATTGACTTGAGCATTTGAAACGCCCAATTCCATTGCAATAAAAGTTTGAAAGCGGGCGGAGTCGAGAACTCCCCCCATCCCCATGACTCGGTGTTTGGGCAAATCTGCAGCTTCCCACGCTAAATAAGTCATGATATCTAGGGGATTTGTGACTGTGATTAAGATTGCTTCTGGAGAATGCTCGATCGCCTGTTTTGTGGCTTCGGTGACAATTCCAGCATTGATTTTAATTAAATCTTCCCGATTGATACCGGGTTTGCGGGGCACTCCGGCGGCAATTACTATGATATTTGAGTTTGCCGTATCTGTATAATCATTTGTACCGACAATTTGGCGATCGTGGTGTTCGACTCCCCTAGCTTCCATCAAATCCAAAGCAACGCCCTGCGGCCAACCCTCCACAATATCTAGCAATACTACATCTGCCAGATTTTTCTCGGCAATTCGTTGGGCTAAGGTGCTGCCGACTTTGCCTGCACCGATAATTGATACGCGGGTTGATGGAGAATTCATTTGATTTTAGATGTTAGATTTTAGATTTTAGATTTTAGATTTTAGCAATCAGCTTAATTGGGGAAAGGTGCGCGGTGTGCACCCTTCGCTACATTAAGAACAGTGAGGTTGAGTTTTGGTGAGTTACTTAAAATCTTCGAGTTGGTCTACCCGCAGCCAAATATTCGGGGTGGGAACTTTGCCAAATTTGACGAAGGCATAGTCGCCGCGAACATCCATCACTTCGCCCTTTGTTTCAAATATATAGGAGGAAAAGCGCTGGTCGCTGGCTTTGGCTTCTAGACTGTTTTCCAATTTTTCGCGTACAGCGCGAACTATACTGCCTTTCTTGATTGCCATAACTTGCTTTGTTTAGTTTAAAAAACTATACAAATTTTAATCTAGATTTGGCTGCAAAGTCACTCGGCGATTGAAATCGCTACTAAACAAACAAAGTCCGCCTACGCGGACTAAGGAATAAAGGGGTGCGATTCGTGGGGTAAATCTAAAATCTAAAATCTAAAGCCTAAAATCCATTGACTGCTTTTTATGTCTGACAAATGGGGCAAAAATGAGTCGATCGCCCTGCTAATTTTATACGTTCGATGGTTGCCGAGCAAGTGCGGCAGGGTTGACCGGCGCGATTGTACACCCAAGCGACGCCGCCGTAGTTGCCGTTGACACCTTGGACGTTGAGAAAATTGCTAAAAGTGGTGCCACCGGATGCGATCGCCTTCTGTAAAACTTGAATAATAGCTGTATGGATGCGCCCAATTTGCTCTGCGGTCAAATCCGCGCACAGAGTTGTGGGCATCACTCCCGACAAAAACAAAGTTTCGTCTGCGTAAATATTGCCCAAACCAGCTATCAGTGCCTGGTCTAGCAAAGCTGTTTTTATGGGTCGCGCCCGCCGATGCAGCTTGCGGGCAAAATATTCGGTTGTAAATTCGTCTGAAAACGGTTCAGGGCCTAAGAGTTTCAGACCGATGACTGTGCCCGAAACCTCGGTTTCTGCCGGCACATACCACATTTGCCCGAAGGTGCGCTGGTCTACAAACCGCAATTCTTGGTTTCCCTCAAAAAACAGCCGTACTCGCGCGTGTTTTTGCAGGGGTTCGGATCGGTTCACCCACAGCAGTTGTCCCGTCATCCGCAAGTGAACGCCCAACCAGCCGGCTTTTGAAGGCAAAAGGGAGGGGGAGAAAGAAGGCGTTCGGGAAGAGTTTGGAGTTTGGGCAAGAAATTCTCCCACTCTCCCCCTCTCCCCCTCTCCCTCTCTCCCCCTTTCCCTTTCTCCTTCTGGGAATTGAGATAGTTCTGCCAGTAGATATTTGCCGCGTCTGTACCAGCGGGCGATCGACTTTCCTTTGAGTTGTGTCAAAAAATCGGTCGCAGAGATTGAGCGGGCGATCGTGCTGTTTAACAACACGTCCCCGCCCAACATTTCTCGATCGAGGGTTGCTTGATTCAATCCCCGGCAAATAGTTTCAACTTCTGGCAGTTCTGGCACAATTAGCGTTGTTCTGTTCCTTGATTTGGCGAACCTTCGACGCTGCCGGTCACTTCGGCGCCCGGTTTGCTGTCCGTCGAAGTTTTCGGCTGCTGGGGGGCTCCTCCGCTGCCGGTTTTCCGGGTTTTCTCGTCCAGCGTGGTTTGTTTGCCGCCGGAAGCTACTGGAGTCCCTGTTTTCGCTTTTGCTTTGGGTGCTGACACTTCCACTAATTCGCTTTGGGCGAAGTTGTTGGTGTTGACGCCTGCATAATTTACGCTGTTAAAGCGAACGATAACTGGGTATTTAATGCCGCTTTGGTCTACCGTAGCAACGGTGCCCACTTCTTGATACCAGAAGGATTCTTTGCGGAGAATCCGAACTGTAGAACCGCGTTGAACCATGAGCTTTGTTTCCTTTGCGATGAATAAACGGATAAAGCCATTTTTTTTACTCTAGTCGATCGCGCGACGCATTTGAAGTCTGCAACGAAATTTTTACCTGTCGCGCCGTTTTTTGAGCTGCTGTTTGTAAAGAAAAGTAAATACTTTGCTAGGGCGATCGCTGGGGTTGCAAAATAAATAAACAGACATTATCCGTTAAATACAAGCTGTGCGATCGGATCTATAAAAAAATTTACAAATTGTTGTGGGGTGGCGAGTTTGTTACGGGGGTGTGAGGAGGTTGTCGGGCCCGTTAGGTTGTTGCGGGGGTCGCCAGGGGTTTTAAACCCCTGTCTCATAGCTAAAGTCGTCTAAAGACGACTGAATATACAATTGTATTTTTGGGGCGGGCTGATTGTATTTTGGGGCGGGCTGATTGTATTTTGGGGCGGGCTGATTGTATTTTGGGGCGGGCTGATTGTATTTTGGGGCGGGCGAGACGCCCACCCCACAAGAAAATTTAGTTTTTGTGGAACAGGCATCTTGCCTGTTCTTAAGAATCATTGTGGAACAGGCATCTTGCCTGTTCCTAAGAATGGTGCAAGAGGTGAGATTAATTAACCTTGTATTTAATTATATTGTCGCGCTAAAGTATTGCAAAGCGCGGGGAATATTTACAGTATGTCGTTAGTTGATTTAGCTAATACTAAAGTTAGGGTTCTTGGATGGAGTGCGGTGATGGGTGTTGCGCCAATGATTGCCAGCGCGATCGCCAATCCGGGAGTGACAGCAGCATTGGGTATGATGGCCAATCCAACCGTTGGGGGCATTTCGATATTAGCAACGATCGCGGGCGGTATAGCGGGGAATATGGCGGCTAACGACTTGGGAAATCTGATCGCCGAAAAGTTGGGAAAAAATCCGAATATTCTTGACAATCGCGATTTGATTGAGGCGGCGGGTGAGGCGATCGCCTATCTTTTGAAAGATGTTGCTTCGTCAGATGAATTAATTGCGATCGCCCTTAGTAAAAATTCGTCTGCCAGGGATTTAGATCGATTAGCCGAAAAAACTCCTGAATATTGGCTGAATATTAACACAGAAGGGGTTGATTTGTCAAGGGGTTTAAATATTTCTGAAGACCAACTGACTCTGATTTTTTCGGCGGATGCTGCGGAGTTCGATCGAGTTACGGGATTGACACCGGAAGATTGGGCAAGATTCATCGGGGAATTCGCGGCCAGTGAGGGGAAATCCTTTGATGCAGAAATCGTGGAATTTGTGGCGCAAAGACTGTACGAAACATTTCCGAAGGCGTACCGGGAAGTGCTGAAACAAGATGCAGCCAAGGGAGGAGAAAAGTTTGCGGCGATGCTGTTGAATCTGCACCAAATTGCTTTGGCGGATCTCAAGGATTTGAAGCTGCAAAATCGGGAGATTATCGATAAGTTGGAGGCGGTAGCAACTAAGCAGCAGATTTGTCAAGTGATGGTAAAATTGGAATCTATGCAAAGTGAGATCCGATCCGATTTGGCGCAGGTGCGGGCCTTGCTGCAAAGATATATCGATCCTGCTGCGCCGAGTTTGCCGATTTCTTTTAAGTCCGAGACGATTATTCAGGACAGAATTAAAGACTTTACCGGCCGCAAATTTGTGTTTGAAAAAATTAATGAGTTTTTGGATAAGAATCCGAAGGGCTATTTTGTTTTAGAAGCGGAACCTGGTGTCGGGAAAAGCGCAATTATGGCAAAATGCGTGGAGATGCTGAAACGACGCTGCGTTACTCATTTCAATTCGCGATCGGATGGGATTATCAGCGCTAAAACTTTTTTGGAAAATGCCTGCACTCAGTTAATAGAAGGCTTTAACCTCAAAGAAAAGTACCCGTATTTGCCGGAAAATGCGCTGGAAAACGGCAATTTTCTAGGGAGGTTGTTGGGGGAAGTTAGCGCTAAGTCGAGCAGAGAAAAAAAGTTAATTTTTGTGGTGGATGCGCTGGATGAAGTCGATTTAAATTTGCAAAGTAGCGGCAGCAATGTTCTATATTTACCCAATGATTTGCCGGATAACGTTTATTTTATTGTCTCCAAGCGGCCGGAATTTCTGCCGATGCCGACAGGAAACCGCAAAGTTTTTGATTTGATGGAGTACAGCGCCGAAAGTTTTGCTGATGTCAAGGCTTATCTGGCAAAACGTACCGAGAAAAGCGAGTCTATTCAGAATTGGATTGAGCGTCAGAGTTTGCAGCGGGAAGAGTTTGTGACGGCGGTAGCCCAGAAAAGCGAAAAGAAATTTATCTACCTCCGCTACATCCTCGATGAGATTGAAGGCGGTACTTACAATGATGTGAGTTTAAATGATTTACCAGCGGGCTTGCAGGAATATTATCAAAAACACTGGGGACAGATGATGGGCAGGGAAGACGATCTTCTGCTGGAATTGAAGGTTAGAATTATCTACTTTCTGTCGCAAGCAGAGGAACCAGTTTCTGGTCGCTGGTTGGCTAAATCGGCCGGCGAAAATAATGTTATGAAAGTACAGCAGGTACTCGGAAAATGGAATTCGTTTTTGCGACAGGAGAAAGTAGGAAAGGAAACTCGATACACTATCTATCACAACAGTTTTCGGCAGTTTCTCGAAGCAGATGAAACTGTGCAGTCGGCGGGTATAACACTGGAAGATATTAACGATGATATTAGCGATAACTTTGCAGGAGGAGCGCCGATATGAGCGATTTAGGTGTGTGGTTGGCGCAGCAGTGTCAGGAAGATCGAGATTTGCTGTTGAAATACCAACCGAAGAGATTTGCGAAACGGGGGAAGGTTGACCGTTATTGTGCTTGGTTGACGGATTTCGGTTTTATTGAGATGAAACTGGAATTGTTGGGGGTACAAGCGCTAATTGATGATTACGATTTGGCGAAAATTTCTGATGTGTTGCTGTCGGATGGGCAAGGTGAAACTCTGAGATTGATTCAAGGGGCAATTCGCAAGTCGGCGCACGTTTTGGAGAAGGATAAAACGCAGCTTGCAGGGCATTTGTGGAGTCGGTTGGTGGATTTTGAAACACCTGAAATTCAGGGGGTCGTGAAACAAGCTAAGCAGTCGAGAAATAGTTCCTGCCTGTGGCCTTTGAAGCCTAATCTGGAAAGGGCAAATGAGGGTGCGCTGCGGACGCTTGCCGGTCATAGTTCCAGGGTAACAGCAGTGGCGATCGCACCAGACGGTAAAACAGCGATTTCCGCTTCCAAGGATGAAACCCTGAAAATCTGGGACACCGAGAGTGGCTCTGAACAGAAAACTCTCACGGGTCATAGTTCCAGGGTAACAGCAGTGGCGATCGCACCAGACGGTAAAACAGCGATTTCGGCTTCATGGGATACAACCCTGAAAATCTGGGACACCGAGACAGGCTCACAACTGAAAACTATCACGGGTTCTAGTTTCGCGATAACAGCAGTGGCGATCGCACCAGACGGTAAAACAGCGATTTCGGCTTCATGGGATACAACCCTGAAAATCTGGGACACCGAGAGTGGCTCTGAACAGAAAACTCTCATGGGTCATAGTTCCGGGGTAACAGCAGTGGCGATCGCACCAGACGGTAAAACAGCGATTTCGGCTTCCGATGATACCCTGAAAATCTGGGACACCGAGACAGGCTCTGAACTCAAAACTCTCACGGGTCATAGTTCCGGGGTAACAGCAGTGGCGATCGCACCAGACGGTAAAACAGCGATTTCGGCTTCCGATGATCAAACCCTGAAAATCTGGGACACCGAGAGTGGCTCTGAACTGAAAACTCTCACGGATCATAGTAGCGCGGTACTAGCAGTGGCGATCGCACCCGACGGTAAAACAGCGATTTCGGCTTCATGGGATCAAACCCTGAAAATCTGGGACACCGAGACAGGCTCACAACTGAAAACTATCACGAGTCATAGTGACGCGGTAAGTGCAGTGGCGATCGCGCCCGACGGTAAAACAGCGATTTCCGATTCCGGGGATTATACCCTGAAAATCTGGGACACCGAGACAGGCCGGAAACTGAAAACTCTCACGGATCATAGTTCCTGGGTAACAGCAGTGGCGATCGCACCCGACGGTAAAACAGCGATTTCGGCTTCATGGGATCAAACCCTGAAAATCTGGGACACCGAGACAGGCTCACAACTGAAAACTCTCACGGGTCATAGTTCCGGGGTAACAGCAGTGGCGATCGCACCCGATGGTAAAACAGCGATTTCGGCTTCCGATGATACCCTGCAAATCTGGGACACCGAGACAGGCTCTGAACTCAAAACTCTCACGGGTCATAGTAGCGCGGTACTAGCAGTGGCGATCGCGCCCGACGGTAAAACAGCGATTTCGGCTTCCGATGATCGAACCCTGAAAATCTGGGACACCGAGACAGGCTCACAACTGAAAACTCTCACGGGTCATAGTGACGCGGTAAGTGCAGTGGCGATCGCGCCCGACGGTAAAACAGCGATTTCGGCTTCCAAGGATGAAACCCTGAAAGTCTGGGATTTGCTCACAGGTAAAGAAATTGCTAGTTTCAGGGGAGAAACTGAGTTTAATTGCTGTGCTTTTGCGCCTGATGGAGTGATAGTTGTAGCGGGCGATAAGTCAGGTCGGGTGCATTTCCTGCGATTGGAGGGAGTTAGCGGCGGGCGATAATCGAATTTTTGTGTTTGTAGGGGCGCTCTCAAATAGAGAATGAGAGCAATGGAGTTTTTAAATGCCTGCTAAAGATATTTTTCACGATACTGTCAAAGCTGCTTTACAAAAAGATGGATCGATAGTTATTCGTGAAAACTTTCGGGTGCAAGTCGATGACGAAGGTCTAGCCATGTTTATCGATATGACAGCATAAAAATTAATCACTGTAGAAAAAGAAGGTCGCAAAATAGCTGTGGAAGTTAAGAGCTTTCAAGACCGATCGGACTTCTATCAATTTCATGCTGCTCTCGGTCAATTTCTCAACTGTCGATCGGCATTGAGAGATATTATGCCAGATTTTATAGTATATTTAGCAGTTCCTTTAGAAACCTACGAGGAATTATTTAGATTGAGATTCATTCAAAGACGAGTAGAAGAATACGATATCAAGCTAATTATTTTTCGTCCCGATTTGGAGGAATTTGTGCTATGGAGAGATTAAACTATACTGAAGCGATCGAAAAAATTCTCAACAGCTTCTGTGACATGGTGGTACGAGAAGGAACAGAAGTAAAAATTATTCGCGATCGAGAAAGCGGAAATTCCCTGGTGATTCTCGCAGGCTGGAACGACGGATCGAGAGTCTACGGCATTTCAGTTCACATCGAACTCAAAAATGATAAAATCTGGATTCAGCAGGATAGAACAGATACAGGAATTGCTCAAGAATTAGTAGAATTCGGAGTGCCAAAAACCGATATCGTACTTGCTTTTAAGTCGCCTTTTACCCGAAAGTTTACAGAATACGCAGTCAATTGATTTGAGATTTTTAGCAAATTTTGGTAAACGGGCGATTCCCTACGGGATAGCTACGATCGCGCGCACTTTTGGGCAAACGGCCGATCGCACTTTTGGGATAGGGAAACGGCACCGCCGCGTCCTCTTTTGCCGTTATCATGTTGAAAATTTGAGAAACAGGACTCACGCATTTTTCCCAAAGAAACCGGGTTTTTTACCTGATATGTGGGCGACAACGAAAGATTTTGCTAAAAAACCCGGTTTCTGAGCACCGGTGCGTCCAGGACTGATAAATTAATGACAGATAAAATCGATCGACCTTACGCAACAGTAATACTCGCGATCAGTGCCGACGGTAAAATTGCCGATGCAGTACGATCGCCCGCGAGATTCGGTTCTGCCAACGACAAAGCCCACCTCGAACAGCAAGTAGCAGCAAGTGACGCCGTTTTGTTCGGCAACGGCACTTTACAGGCTTATGGAACGACGATGAGAGTAATTTCGCCGGAATTGGTCAAACAGAGGGAACTGCAAGGGAAGCCCCCACAACCTGTGCAAATAGTGTGTTCGCGATCGCCCCAATTTGACCCAAACTTGCGATTTTTCCAGCAACCGGTGCCTCGGTGGCTGCTGACGGGGCAAGACAGTAGGGAAACGGCATTGCCGTCACCTGTTCCGACGAAAGACAGTAAGTTCGATCGCACATCTGGCACCATTCTCAATAACGGGCAAGATGCCCGTTCCACAAGAGATGCCCGTTCCACAAGAGATGAAATTTCTTGTGGAACAGGCATCTTGCCTGTTAATCAAAGCCTTATTGAGAACAGTAAGTTCGATCGCACATCTGGCACCATTCTCAATAACGGGCAAGATGCCCGTTCCACAAGAGATGCCCGTTCCACAAGAGATGACCGTTCCACAAGAGATGAACTTTCTTGTGGAACAGGCATCTTGCCTGTTCATAAAAAGCTTATTGAGAATGGTGCAACATCTCAATTCGATCGAATTATCTATGCGAAAACCGCAGGTGGAGAGATTGATTGGATTGATGCGTTTCAACAGCTAGCAAGCTTCGGTATCAAACGCTTGGCGATTCTGGGCGGGGGAAAACTGGTAGCGTCTGTGCTGGCTGCAGGCTTGGTAGACGAACTTTGGCTGACGGTGTGCCCGTTAATTTTGGGTGGGGCGGATGCACCGACACCTGTGGAGGGAGAGGGTTTTTTGGCAGATTTAGCTCCGAAATTGGAGCTTTTGGCGGTTAAACAGGTGGGACAAGAGGTATTTTTGCATTATCGGGTCGATCGAACTAACTAAAGCTCAAACGTACTCCGAGACTAGGGTTTGACGATTAAGCCCTCCGATCCCCCCTAGCCAAGGGCGGGCACGGGGGCACCGCCCCTACGAAGGGGGGAACCGGAAGCACTCAAAGTCCCCCTTCTTAAGGGGGATTTAGGGGGATCGGGTCTCGGACAAAAGCGAGATTTGTCAGGTTTCAACATTCAGTTGACACCAGTTGCCATTGAGCTTTCCCAGCGATCGAATAATTATATTAAGTTAAATAAAGTTCGATCGCTCTACGCACAAGTCTCCCTATGCTGAAACAGCCAAAGCCTCAATATTCTGTAGCCTGGATTAGCAAAATAGGCGAAATCCCGCAAGCGTCGTGGGATGCCTTGGCGATGCCACTAAAAACTCCATTTCTGGAATGGGATTGGCTTAACAATCTCGAAGTCTCGGGCAGTGCGACAGGTAAAACCGGTTGGCTACCGCATCACTTGACTGTGTGGCGAGACAAACAGTTGATTGCTTGCGCGCCACTTTATGTCAAAAGCCACAGTTACGGCGAATTTGTATTCGATAATCAGTGGGCGGATTTAGCTCAACGTTTGGGTGTTCAATATTATCCCAAATTGATGGGAATGACGCCGTTTACTCCGGCTGAAGGCTATCGGTTTTTGATTGCCGAGGGGGAAGATGAAGACGAATTAACGGGAGTAATGGTAAGCGCGATCGACCATTTTTGCGATCGCCATAATATCTCCGGCTGCAATTTCCTTTATGTCGATCCCGAATGGCGCGAAAGAATGGAACGCCACGGTTTCAGCAGTTGGCTGCACCACAGCTATATTTGGCAAAATCAAGGCTATCAAAATTTTGACAATTATTTAGGCGCATTTAATGCTAACCAGCGCCGCAATATCAAGCGCGAACGCAAAGCAGTTGACCAAGCTGGTTTGTTGGTAAAAACGCTGACTGGCGATGAAATTCCCCAAGCCATGTTTGGTCAAATGTATGCTTTTTATGAGAATACTTGCGACAAATTTGGTTGGTGGGGAAGCAAGTATCTGACTAAGCGATTTTTTGAACAGTTGCACCACAATTATCGCGATCGAGTTTTATTTGTAGCCGCCTACGACAAGGAAGATGACAGACAGCCGATGGGTATGTCTTTTTGTTTGTATAAGGGCGATCGACTGTACGGGCGTTATTGGGGCAGTTTGCAGGAAATCGACTGCTTGCACTTCGATGCTTGTTACTATACGCCGATCGAATGGGCGATCGATCGGGGCATCCAAAGCTTCGATCCCGGTGCCGGCGGGCGGCACAAAAAACGGCGCGGCTTTCCAGCTACGCCAAATTATAGTTTGCACCGATTTTATAACAACCGTCTTGCCCAAATTCTCAAGTCTTATATCGGTCAAATCAACGAAAGAGAACAAGAAGAAATTGATGCAATCAACGAGGATTTACCTTTTACTAAGTTACCTCCGTTGTTACTCGGCGAGTGACGGTTGACTGGGAATTTGGAATTGGAAATTGGGAATTAGTAACAGCCCATCGGTGTCAACCTAATACTAAAACCCTGTGTCTATCTCGTTTGTATCGAAGTTTCGATCCCCCTAAATCCCCCTTAAGAAGGGGAAATTTGAATGCTCTTCCCCCTTTATTAATGGGAGTTAGAGGGGACGTAAGAATACTCTTGTCCCACCCCCTACTCCCCTTATTAAGGGGGGTTAGGGGGGATCGAAACTCAACTATAAACGATATTTATTATGGATTTTATTCTTAAGTTGACACGAATGGTAACAGTCAACAGTCAACAGTCAACAGTCAACAGTCAACAGTCAACAGTCAACAGTCAACAGTCAACAGTCAACAGT